>DATEDU010000001.1:0-3738 GCA_035281525.1 Pyrinomonadaceae bacterium
TTCGCAATTGGCACGAGAGGCTGTGGACATCACCAGAGAGCTTGCGAACGTCGGTCAAGCCGATCGTCCGGATCAATTGGAAATTGAAATTGAAGCTGAACGAGCTGAAATTGATTTCCTGCGGGCGCAAAACGATTGGCAGCGATCGTGGCGCACGCTGGCAACGATGGTGGGTAATCCCCAACTTGCACCATCACGCCTGGCTTCAACACCTGAAGAAGAATTTCAAACCCTGAACGAGGCGCAGTTGCTGGATTCGTTGCTTAGTCAAAGCCCTGATATCAGGGTTGCGCAAGCAGAAGTCGAACGGGCTCGGGCGCTACTAGAGCGTGCGCGAGCCGAGCGCATTCCCGACCTCTTTCTGCGAGGTGGGCTCGGCTACAACTACGAACGTTTCGAGCCGGTCGTGCCTTCTGTTGCTGGTGAACGAAAAGGTCTCGAGGGCCGGTTGGAAGTTGGCGTTAACGTTCCGATCTTCAATCGCAATCAAGGTGGAATTGCGGCGGCCGAAGCAGAAGTTGCGATCGCGCAGCGCGACGTCGAGCGTTTGCAATTGATATTGCGATCGCGCTTTGCCTCCGGCTTTCGCGAGTATCGCAACGCTCAGCAGATGGCGGAACGATATCGAACGCAGGTCGTCCCGAAAGCGCGAGAGGCTTACCAAACTTACCTCGTTAAGTTTCGAGAGATGGCTGCCGCTTACCCGCAGGTCTTAATCGCTCAGCGAACACTCTTTCAAGTCGAAGTTGAATACGCGCAAACACTGATTCAACTGCGTCAGAGTGCCATCCAACTGCGCGGTTTTCTGTTGGAGGGTGGGTTAGATCCCGTTGACCGCCCAGGTGAGGGCATTGAAGGTTCAAGATTAGGAGCAATCAAATGAGTGACAGACGAAATTTTTTGAAGATGTCGGGATGGTTAGGGGCTGGTTTGCTAGCAAGCAATCGTGTCGTATCTGCGCAGCACGCGGGCCATGGGCAACCGCAACCACAAGCGCCGCCGAAGAAGGACGCGACTGAGATCAGTAGTGGTGGAAAGGTTCCCGTCGAAACTCCGGATACGCCGAAGCTGAATTGGACGTTGGACAACGGTGTGAAAGTTTTCCACTTGACGTCCGAGGTTGTGAAAACACAACTGATCCCGGGCATGAAAGAAATGATCGGCTGGGGGTACAACGGGAGTATCCCCGGTCCGACGATCGAGGTTGATGAGGGTGACCGTGTTCGCGTGATTCTCCATAACAAACTACCTGAATCCACAACCATTCACTGGCACGGTCTCGAGGTACCGTTGAACATGGACGGCGCTCCCTTTATAAGTCAGCCACCGGTTGAGCCAGGCGGGACCTTCACTTACGAGTTTACGGTCCATCAGAACGGTACTTTCTTCTACCACTCACACGGCGCTATGCAGGAGATGATGGGCATGATTGGTCTCTTCATCATTCACCCAAAGACTCCCAACAAGCCGCATTGCCACAAAGATTTCGGCCTGATTCTTCAAGAGTGGGCCCTTCTGCCTAACAATCCCGTGCCCAACTCCCTGGCAATGGAGTTCAACTGGCTGACGATCAACGGCAAGGCTGGGCCTGCGACGACGCCGCTGATCGTGAAGCAAGGTGAACGCGTTCGATTACGTGTAGTGAATCTCGGCATGGACCATCACCCGATGCACATTCACGGTCATCAGTTTTACGTGACCGGGACGGAAGGCGGACGTATTCCCGAAACGGCCTGGTTTCCCGGCAATACCGTGCTCGTTGGCGTCGCTCAGGCGCGTGATGTTGAATTCGACGCCGTCTACCCAGGCAACTGGATGTTCCACTGCCATCTGCCACACCACATGATGAACCAGATGGTCTCAATGGTTGGCCCAATCTCGCATGCCGGTCACGGAGTACAAACCGGAGGCGGCATGGAAGAGGGAATGGGCATGATCCGCCAAGGCACTGCTTTGTCAGAGGACTTGGCGCCGAAGTTCGGACGTGGAATGGGAGACACCACTGAGCAGGATCGCAACACTTCAAATCTCGTGGCCCAGGATCGGCATGCGGGTCACGCGAATATGCAGGACGAGGCAGCGAAGAAACGAGTGCCGGGGTATCCGCAGGACATGCTCATGATCATGGACAAGGAAGTCGCAAAACCACAAACGTATGGACTGCCTCCAGGATGGACCGCGTCGATGATGGGCATGATGACGCTTGTACGCGTCTTACCACCCAACATGTACGACGAAGTAATGCGGCGGATGCGAGAAGGCATCGTCGAGCCTCCGAGTGCCGTGCCTTCGCACAAACACCCGTAACCAACATCAGGAACACATAATCAAAAGGAGGAGCTGAAAATGCGACGAGTGGTAGGGTACTTAATTCTCTTGAGTTTACTTGCAGCGGGAGCGTGCGGCACTGCAAGTAACACAAACAGCAATACCAACGCAAACACGACTGTTGTGGCATCACCGAGTCCGACGGCAAACGCGAACGTACATGCCAACATGAATGCCAGCGAACACGCGAATCACAACATGAGTCCTTCACCGACAGGCACGCCATGACCGAGTTTGACCAGGCAGTAACGACTTTTAGCGAACCTAAAAAAGGTGCTTGACTCTGTAGTCGGCTACAGGGTTTAGAATGCTTTCGTGATGAGCTTCGGGAGTCGGCAACCGATACAGTAAGGGAAAGCGAGGCGAGATGAAACGAACCAATACGGCAATGACAAAATCCGCCGGCGCAGTAGCTCGGGCTTTAAAAATAGGTGAAGTCGCGAAGGCGAGTGGGATTGGAATAGAAACCCTCCGTTTCTACGAAAAAAGTGGTTTGTTGGACTCACCTTCGCGCACGGAGAGCGGTTACAGGATCTATAACGCTGACGTACTTGAACGACTCGACTTCATCAAGCGCGCACAAGTGCTCGGATTCTCTCTTGACGAGATCAAGCGAGTCATCGCCGATAAGCGCGCAGGACAAAGCCCGTGTGCGGAGGTTCGCGAAATTGTCAGACGTCGATTGACGGAACTAGACGCACGCATGCGGGAAATGAAACGGTATCGCAACGAACTGGCGTCGGCCCTCGCCGAATGGGACGACGCCGGAGACGTTCCAGGGCACGTCTGCGGGTTAATCGAAGGCTCCCATATTGATCATGGTATCAGTGGCCACGCAGCACCATTGAGAAAGAAAAAGAAATGAGTAAAACAGCAGCAACAGTTCAGACGGTTACAGATCCGGTGTGTGGTATGTCTGTCGATCCAGACCATGCGGCTGGATCATTTACACACAATGGAGTCACTTACTACTTCTGCAGCAACCACTGCCGGCAGAAGTTTCAAGACGATCCGCATCGATATGCCGCAGCCGCAGCCGATCAAATCGCACCGGCAACGCCTGCTAAGGATGAGAAGCAACCCGCTTCGAGTAAGTCGGGAGAGTACACATGCCCGATGCATCCGGAGGTGCGACAGAATGGTCCTGGTTCGTGTCCGAAGTGCGGAATGGCTTTGGAGCCGGTTACCGTAACTCCGCCGAAGGAAAAAATCGAATACACCTGTCCAATGCATCCGCAGATCGTCCGTGATGCGCCGGGATTTTGTCCGATCTGTGGAATGGCACTCGAGCCACGCACCGTCGCCGGAGAAGAAGAGAACGCAGAGCTAGTCGATATGCGGCGGCGGTTCTGGCTCAGTGTGGTTCTTACCCTGCCGCTGATCGTACTTGCGATGAGCGAGTTCATTCCC
>DATEDU010000002.1:0-8278 GCA_035281525.1 Pyrinomonadaceae bacterium
TAGCACCACGTCAGCGAACGCTGTCGTGGCAGTCTCAAAAAGTTCCTGCACTACGAGAAAATCGAGCTTACTCAGCGCTTCTTCACGTCCCTCGAGATGCTCGTTGAGAAAACTTCCGGCCATGTACAAAGCGCGAACCGAATCGCCGGCAGCATCGAGCATTTGAGCCGCACTCGTCGCTCCATTCGCGAGACCCATGTCGTGGCCGCCTATGCTGTTGTTGAACAGCGGCAGCGGATGCAGCAGTACGCGACGCCCTTCGCGGACCAGAGAGTACGGAAGCTGAGCGACCATCGCTTGTGCTTCCGGACTGAGCTCGCCGCCAAACATGATTACTAAATCGCCTTCCGCCTCCATCATCGTCTGACGCAAATCAGACAGGACGCTTTGATCGATACCCATCTTTTTCGCTGCCATCTCGTCGTTCGAGTCGGTGTACAGCGCTAAGACGGCGGCGTCGATCGTTCCGCGTCGAATGTGAATGAAATTCGTCGATTGCTCGGAGAGACGAATGGGAGTGTCGTTGATTACGGTAAGTTTCGCCCCACCATTTCGCACCGCCTGGCGGATCTGTTTACCTGTCAGTGGTTGCAACTCTTCAGGCTCGCCACCAATCAACAGGATCGATCGCGCGTACCGAATGTCGCTATGAGTTGCCAGCGGCGCTCCGAGGTTGTCAAAGAAAGGTTTTAAGCTGAACGCGTCTGCAAGTGCGTAGTTTTTAGTGCCGACGAGTTCAGTCGCAAACTTCTGCAGGACGTAGAGCGTTTCATTCGTAAGTCGCGGGCTTCCAATCACTCCAAGTGCATCCCGACCGTGGGCGTCGACGACTGCATCAAGCTTTTGGGCCACATAACGGATCGCTTCATCCCAAGTGGCGGGAATCAGTTTTCCACCTTTCCGGTAGCGAATAAGCGGCGTGCGTAACCTGTCTTCGTGATTTACAAACGGATGACCAAAGCGACCCTTGATGCAGAGGAACTCGCCGTTGAGACCGTTCACATACCGCTCGCGAGCGACGATTCGCATCAAGTCTCCGCCACGTGAGCCAAGCGACATCTGACATCCATCCGAGCAGTAGGTGCAGGTAGAAACTGTCTGGGCCAACTCCCACGGACGCGCCTGGTGGCGGTAAGTTGCATCGAGCAGCGTACCGGTCGGACAGACTTCAATGCAGTTTCCACACTGGGAACAGTCAAGCCATCCGCCATACGTGTCGATCACCGTATGCGCACCGCGCCCGCCCGCTTCGATTGCATCCTCTCCCATCCACTCGTCACACACACGCGTGCAGCGTTTGCAGAGAATGCATCGCTGAGGATCATTGGCGACGATTGGCGATAGATACTTCTCGGGGTGATAGTTCTTGGGTTCGGTAAACCGTTCCTCGAGATCACCCCAGTTATAAGCCATCTCCTGCAGCTCACATTCGCCACCGCGATCGCACACCGGACAATCAAGCGGATGATTGGCCAGCAGGAATTCCATCATGGCGCGCTGTGCCTTTTCGACTTCTTCGCTCTGAGTCGTGACGACCATTCCGTCGGTGCAGATGATCGTGCAGGACGTCTGAAGCTTGGGCATCTTCTCAATGCGCACCAGGCACATTCGGCAAGACGCCTGCAACGCAAGATCGGCGTAGTAACAGAACGATGGAATGTCGAAACCCTTTTCCCGGCACACGTCGATTAGCCGCGCGCCTTTCGGCACCTGAAACTCCTGCTTGTTGATCGTGACTTTGATTAAATCAGTGGACATTCAAATGCTTTTTAAAATCTTCCGGGAATCTCTTAATCGCCGATTGAATGGGCCAAGCGGCAGCATCGCCCAATGGGCAGAACGACTTGCCCTCAATGTTGTCGCACAAGTCGAGCATCAGCCGAACGTCCTCGGGCCGGCCGCCTCCGGTCGAAATGCGTTTGAAAACCTTCACGAGCCAATCCGTGCCTTCTCGACACGGTGTGCACCAACCGCACGACTCGTGCTTGTAGAACTCAGTCAAGTTTTTAGTCGACTCAAAGACGTCGACGGTTTCGTCCATCACGATGAAACCACCGGAGCCCACCATCGAGCCTGCGGCGACCAAGCCTTCGTAATCCATTCGCACATCACGCCCGATGATGTCTTCGGCGCTCATGATGTAAACGGAAGAGCCGCCGGGAATCACCGCCTTTAGATTTTTTCCATTCAGCATGCCGCCGCAGTCTTCCATGATGAACTTTTCCATGTCGTCGTAGCCCATTGGGAGTTCGTACACGCCCGGGCGATTGACGTGGCCTGAAACAGACCAAAGTTTTGTTCCTCCGCTCTTCTCAGTGCCGAGCTTTTGATACGCTTCGCCGCCCATTTTGATAATGTCCGGCACCGCGGTGAGCGTCTCGACGTTGTTAACGACGGTCGGGCAAGCATACAGGCCGGAAACGGCAGGGAAGGGAGGCTTCATTCGCGGATGCCCGCGCATACCTTCAAGGGAACTGAGTAGCGCTGTTTCCTCACCGCAGATGTAAGCACCAGCGCCGCTATGCGTGTAGATCTCGCTGGAGAAGTTGGAGTTGAGAATCCTGTCACCCAGAAGGCCTGCGGCGCGGGCTTCATCCAGCGCCTGGTCCATGATGTCGATCAGGTATTTGTACTCGCCACGCGTGTAGATGTAGTTCGTCTTTGCTCCGAGCGCGTACGCCGCGATCAGCATGCCTTCTATCAGCATGTGCGGATCGCGTTCCATGAGATAGCGATCTTTGAAAGTTCCCGGCTCTGATTCGTCGGCGTTGCAGACTACGTATTTCGGCTTGGGTGAATCTTTGGGAACAAAGCTCCACTTCATTCCGGTAGGGAATCCTGCGCCACCTCTTCCGCGTAGAGCGGATTTTTTGACTTCATTGATCACATCCTCCGGCGACATGGAGGTCAGGACTTTGGCGAGTGCTTCGTAGCCGCCGTGGGCTCGGTACACGTCGAGTGAGCGCGAGTTCTCGAGATGAACTCGACCGAGCTGGAGTGGTTCACATCCTATGGCGCCGATGAATAGTGGTGTCACAATGTTGAACCTTTATAGGGCCGATAGGACATATTGGACCTATTAAATAAGTCCTATTACCTATTCCAATCCATCCAGAATCTCATCAACCTTCTGGGGCGTCAGATTCTCGTAATAATCAAACCCGATCTGGAACATCGGTGCGGTGCCGCAAGATCCCAAACACTCCACCAGCGACACCGTAAACTTACCGTCTGCAGTAGTCTCGCCCGGATTAATTCCAAGCTTCCGGCAAACGCGCTCCGTGATTGCAGGCTCGCCCATGATCTTGCATGAGAGAGTCTTACAGATCTGTATGTGATGACGACCGACCGGCTCGGTGTAAATCATCGAGTAAAAGGTCGCCACTTCCCATATGTCAGTAGTCCTCAGTCCAAGACGATTTGCCAGATAGAGCACTCCCGGCGGATCGAGATAACCGCGCTCGCGCTGAACGATGAACATTAGTGGCAAAATCGCCGAACGCTTCACCGGATATTTCGCCAGATGTCGATCGATCTCGGCTTCGACTTCAGGCGAAAAGGTGGCCGGTTCCGCGCCGACGTTAACCGGCTGCGAAAGCGGCTTAATTTTTATTGGCTGAGCACTCATTACTTATTGGTCTTTGGTCTTTGGCCTTTAGTCTTTGCTTGTGCTTGGTGCTTCGAATCACAGGCAAAGCAGCAAGCTCAAAGCAAAGACCAAAGACCCAAGACCCAAGACCCAAGACCTTTTTACCTATCAATTTCCCCCAGAACAATGTCCAGTGATCCGATAATTGCCACGATGTCGGCCACCATCGCTCCTTCCGACATCTGCGGCAGAGCCGACAAATTTACAAAGCTCGGACCGCGGAAGTGCACGCGGTTAGGTCTTGGACCACCGTTCGACCTTACGTACACCCCAAGCTCGCCTTTCGATGCTTCAATCGGCATATAAACCTCGCCTTCGGGCACGTGAAAGCCTTCGGCAACGATCAGAAAGTGGTGGATCAGCGCGTCCATGTGTCTCTTCATGGCTTCGCGATCCGGCAACACGACCTTAGGAGCATCGGCCTTAACCGGTCCCGGCTTCAGCCGCGACAAAGCCTGCGTGGCAATCTTGTGCGACTCCTTCATCTCGCGCATGCGCACAAGATAACGAGCCCATACATCTCCACCGGTTTCTATCGGCACTTCAAAATCGTACTTCTCGTAACCCGTGTAAGGGTTCGTCCGGCGAACATCGATGTTCACTCCACTCCCACGCAAGCATGGTCCAGAGAGCCCCCAGTCAATCGCGTCTTCGGCAGAGATGAATCCCACGCCCTGAGTTCTTTTTTGAAATATCTTGTTGCCGGTCAGGAGTGTGTTGAATTCCTCGACCGACTCGAGAAATCCATCGAGAAACTGCTTCACCCGGCGCTCGAAGCCGGCCGGCAAATCCATCATTAACCCGCCAATGCGGAAATACGATGGCGTCAAGCGGCCTCCTGAAGCCGCCTCGATCAGGTTGAGAATCTTTTCGCGCTCGCGAAAACAATAAAAGAACACCGTCATCGCGCCGATGTCGAGCGCGTGCGTGCCGAGCCACACCAAGTGCGACGCAATTCTTTGTAGCTCGCAAGTGAGTACTCGGATCGTTTGCGCACGCTCCGGGATCTCCATGTCCAGCAGTCTCTCGACCGCCATTACGTAGGCGAGGTTGTTACCGAGTGGATTGAGGTAATCCATCCGATCCGTAATCACGATGCCTTGCTGATACTTCTTATATTCAAAGAGCTTTTCCATTCCGGTGTGAAGGTAGCCAATATCTGGTTTTGCTTTGACTACCATCTCGCCGTCCAGCACCAACTCAAGTCGCAATACGCCGTGAGTCGATGGATGCTGCGGCCCCATCGAGATCGTCATTTGCGACTCCAGTGGCCGATCGACGACTTCGAATTGCGGCGGAATGTTTACAGCGGACATAGTTTCGAGTTTCACGTTCACAGTTCTGAGTCCTGAATGCTGAGTCCAAGTCACCACCAACTACTCAGTACTCAGAACTCAGAACTATTTCAAGCTATAAGGCTCATAACCACGCAATGGAAAATCCTTTCGTAGAGCGTAGCCTTGCCAATCATCCGGCAACAGAATTCTTCTCAAATCCGGATGCCCGTCGAAAATTACTCCAAAAAGATCAAACGTTTCTCGTTCATGCCAATTGGCGGTACGCCAAACGGTTGTCACAGTTGGCACATGAGTATCTTCATCGTTCAACAACACCTTCAGCCGCATCCGGTGGTGATGCGTGATTGAGAAAAGGTGATAGTTAACTTCAAATCTCGGTTCTTCCTCCGGTCCTCGATCGACGCCGCAGATGTCCGAAAGAAAGTTGAAGGCGGTTTCCGGCGCTGTCTTCAAATGCGCACACAACGCCTGAAGATGTTCTCGCGAAACGATAGCGGACACCTCACCGTGGGCTTTGATTATTTGGGTGATCCAGTCCGGATGCTCACGTTGTAATGCCGTCACCAATTCAGACGACATTAAGTGATGATAGCTGGTAGGGGGCTTCTGCTCAGTTAATGCTTGTTCGTTCTGTGCGCCGTTTTCCGTCACGTAAAGTTTCTCATTTAAAAGGAACGGCGCTTCTCATGTCTGGAGGCAATTGTATAAGGCCGCGACTCCGGCAGCACATTCTGGTGCGTCGTAGAGTCCTCGGTAACTGGAAGCGTGCCGGGGGCTAACGCGGCGCGCGCTTCGTCTTCGGGAACATCTTTGCGATCGCGCGCCGATTCTTTCATAACTTTGTCCTGCAGCATCATCACGGCATGAATGAGCATCTCGGGACGCGGAGGACAGCCGGGGATGTAAACGTCGACCGGCACAATTTTGTCGACACCCTGCACGATGGCGTAGTTGTCGAACACTCCACCTGAAGTTGCGCAGGCGCCCATCGAGATTACCCATTTCGGCTCGGGCATTTGATCGTAGATGCGGCGCAGTACGGGAGCCATTTTTCGTGAAACCCGGCCGGACACGATCATCACGTCTGCCTGACGCGGGCTCGCGCGAAAGACTTCAGAGCCGAAGCGTGCCAGGTCGTTGCGCGAAGATGTGGCGTTCATCATTTCAATCGCACAACAGGCCAGCCCAAAAGTCGCAGGCCATAGTGATGACTTACGCGCCCAATTGATCAGCGAATCCAGTCGAGTAGTGAGTACTTCCGGAAGCGCTTCAGCTATGACGTTTTCAAGACCCATAAACCTTTCGACAAACTTTAGCTAGTCGTCTTATCTTCCAATCAAGCAGCCGTTCGCGTTTGTTTCAGTTCTCGTTTCTCAGCATTCGCGAGTAACTCTGCTTCGGCTTCAGCTTCGCGCCGGGCCCGCTCGCTCCAGTCGAACGCGCCTTTTTTGATTACGTAGATGTAGCCGGCCAACAGGAGCAGGATAAACAAAATCATTTCGAGGTAAATTAAATTTCTGAGGTTGTACGGCGGTCCGGCGAGCGCTTTGAACACTACCGCCCAAGGCACCAGAAAGATCACTTCGATATCGAACAGGATGAACAGCATCGCGATCAGGTAAAACTTCACTGAGAACCGTTCGCGAGCTGAGCCTACCGGGTCCTTGCCGCATTCGTAAGGCATCATCTTCGTTCGCGTTCTCTTTCGCTGTCCAATGTATTGTGAGATGAAGATGTTAACGACAGCAAAACCCGCGGCAACGATGAAGATCAGCAGGATTGGCAGGTAGTCGTATAGAGAGAAAGACATTTCAACCCGTTAGTCGCACCCAATCAGAAAACCGCCCGAGACCGTCTCAAGACAATCCGGCCAAACGTGAATCGAGATTGAGAATCATTGTACAAGCTCGATGCTAGTTCAAGTGATCGAGGGTGTCAAGCAACCTGATCTCGCGGTAAACCGCTCAGAAAATGATAATTGACCGTGCAAAAAATCATGTGTTACCGTTCGAATGAGGCTTGACGACGAACGGCGGCTTCGTCGTAGCCAATCACACTTACCCTGCGGACGCGACGAATCGTGATCACCGGTTACAATACGGACGTTGAGCATGATGGCGTTATCTATCATGTGCAGACAGAAGACAAAGGGCTCGAGTCGCCTCTAATTCTGTCGCTCGTGTATTCAGGCGGCGCAATTCTCGCCAGCAAGCGTTCGCATTATGACGACCTGATAGCCGCCGGGTTCACTGACGAAGCGTTGGCCGAAAGGCTGAAGCGTCAGCATCGGTTGATCTGCGCGGCAATTCATGCCGGAAGAATCGAAGATCTAAAGCGAATGAGCCAGACTGGGCCTCTGAGCATTAGTCAGGTCCCGGGCGCATCCGCATCTGTCGAAGCTGGTGCGCCTGCTGAATCTCCTGATGCACCTGAGACTGCTGAACCCGCATCGTTTGCTGAGCAAGTCGAACCATCCCCTCCGTCCCCGCCATCGGGTGATGCTTACACGGTGCACGATCACCGGCGGCAGTCGCCGATGGGTGATTTGCCTGACCGTCAAGAGGGCCTGCAGGTGAACCTGGTGGAGGAGCGACAATTTCGCTCCGGCGATTCGTTCACGTTGCGAGTCATGGTGAATTACCATTCAGGCAACGAAGTGAAACCCGTGAGCGGCGCAGCGGTGTCAGTCAAAGTGTTGGGGACGACGTTTAGACCTCAAATTTATTCCGTCAAGACCGAGCATGACGGCATAGCGAGCGTATCCGCGGCCATTCCGAAATTTACTTCGGGTCGTGCGGCAATTCTCATACGCGTTAGTGCGGATGGTAACGAAGCTGAAATGCGGCGCGTGATTCAAGCGGGTTGAGTCTTGCAAGTACAGATCAACGGCGAGCAGCGTGAAGTCCCCAGCCTTTCATTGCAGGAACTCGTAGAGTTTCTGAATCTCAAGCCCGAACAGGTTGCGATTGAGTTGAACCGCGTCGTAGTGCGCCGGCGCGAGTGGCCGTCGACTGCTTTGAAGGAGGATGACCGGATCGAGATCGTGCACTTCGTCGGCGGCGGCTCGTCAGGAGCAGGAGTAGGCAGGAGCAGTAGGCAGAAGGTTTCAAGCTTCGCTCAACCTGCTCCTGCACCTGCAACCTGCTCCTGCTCCTGCAACCTGCTCCTGCACCTGCAACCTGCTCCTGTTCGCTGACCGATTTTGTTTCCGCGCGCCACGGTGTAAAGTCATAGCATGTCAACTGTAGTACAAGCTCAGGCAGATCGCTTCGAGATCGCGGGTCGCGCATTTACGTCGCGGCTGATTATCGGCACAGGCAAGTATCGCAAT
>DATEDU010000003.1:0-2214 GCA_035281525.1 Pyrinomonadaceae bacterium
ATTCGAGCTGGAGAAAAACCATCTTGAAGCCCTCCGCGAACTTGCCACATGGACTATTCCCTAATCTGTGGGCCGGGTCGCGTAAACACAACTGCCAACTTTGCAAGGCAATCGCGGCCTCCGAAATTAGCTATAGGCCAGTTAGCTTGCGAAAGTGATAACCCATCGCCGCCAGGGTGACCGCATGCGCAAAGTTTTGGCGGTTGGAGGTGATACTGCGTTTGATGTAGCGCCAAAACTCCGCGCGCTCATGGTCGCGCACTCCGAGTGCGAGGGCCACTCGCAAGAATGCTGTAACATCGCTGATGAGCCAGCTGCGACGCGGCTCCGGCTCATTGGTCAAACGCGACAAACAATCCAGCGCGCGCTTGTAGTATTCTGCAGGGCTGTAAATGGTGCTCAGAATTCTCTGGTAGCCCTCGACCAGTCGTGTCGCATCCATTCGCGGGATAAAGTTCAGCGAACCGTCGGTGTTGTTTCCCGTACTTTCTTTCAGTAACCTTCCCTCACGCTCCAGACGTCGCCATAGCTGGGTGTCGGGTAACGCCGTCAGCAAACCGACCATGGCAAGCGGGATGGCGCTTTCACGTATGAAGCTAATCTGGCGCTCGAAAATATCTTCCGGGTCGTTGTCGAAGCCGACAATGAAACCGGCCATCACTTCCAAGCCAAAAGATTGAATCTTCTTCACTGAGTCCAGCAGGTCGCGCCGCGTGTTCTGCCCTTTCTGTGCTTCCTTTAGACTCTCCGCAACCGGCGTCTCAATACCGAGGAAGACACGGCGAAAGTTCGCGCGCCGCATTAGCTCAAGTAGGTCGTCGTCTTCAGCGAGGTTCACGCTCGCCTCTGTAATGAAGGAAAATGGACGTTTATAGCGCTCTGACCATTCGATAAGTTCCGGCAGCATACGCTTAACATTGCGTTTGTTGCCGATGAAGTTATCGTCCACAATGAAGACAAGTCCGCGCCACCGTAGCTCTCGAAGAGCGTCGAGCTCGGCCAGTATTTGCTCGTTGGTCTTCGTGCGAGGCACCCGCCCGTAAATCTCAATGATGTCGCAGAACTCGCATTGAAATGGGCAGCCGCGCGAATATTGCACGCTCATCGCGCTGTAGCGTCCGAGGTCAGCCAGGCGGAATTGTGGTACAGGTGTGGAGTTGAGGGCCGGCCGCTCTGCTGCACGGTAGATGCGGCGTGCGCATCCTTGTGCCAAGTCGCGCACGAATTCTGGTAGGGTTGTTTCTGCTTCGCCTACGAAAATGTGGTCGGCCTGGGGCAACTGATCCACGCTGGTTGAGACGTAAGGCCCTCCGACAACAACTCGTTTGCCGTGCGCCTTGCACAATCCGACGACTCGCTCCAGCGAATCTTTTTGCACGATCATCGCGCTCGCGAAGACAACGTCAGCCCATGTGATGTCGGCGGACCTGAGTCGTCGTACGTTCGTGTCAACCAGCCTTTGCTGCCATGCGCTGGGCAGCATGGCCGAGACGGTCAGAAGGCCGAGCGGCGGGAAGGCCGACCGCTTGCCTTCAAACGACAGAGCGTGACGGAAGCTCCAGTAGGTATTTGGAAACTCCGGGTAGACAAGTAATACCTTCATTGTGCAATGTCCTAATCCAAGTAATGATACTATATGTCAAATACGGAATATATTTTAAGTCGACAATATATTTCAGATGTGGTAAATATTTCCAGATTATGATCGTACCCCGGCTCGACAGATTGCTTGCGAAGGAAAAGCGAACGTTCTACTGGCTGGCGAAAGAGACGGGTGTCAGTCACACAACCCTATGGCGGCTGAAAAAGGGCAAGGCAGTGGGAATCAATTTCGATACTCTGGAGAAAATCTGCCGCGCGTTGAAATGCCAGCCAGGTGATGTTTTATTCATTACTAACGATAAAGTTTCGCGGAAGCGTCAATCTTCGAAAGGTCTGAGGTAGGTCATTGATCTAAACCAATCCCCCGTCCCAGAACCTTAAACAACTCCGCCGTGAATCGATTATAGGTTCGGTGTCTTGCATTCCGGGATTCAACTCCTTAGACGCTGCAGTCTCGTCGATAGCAGGAACACAACGACATGAGAATTTTACTTTACAACCCAGACAACGGAGTGACGCGCAATTTCATGCCGCACCTCTGGATGTTTCTCCTAAAGTCGCTAACTCCGCCTGAGCACGAAGTTTTGCTAATAGACGGTAACGCGAAGCCGA
>DATEDU010000004.1:0-3114 GCA_035281525.1 Pyrinomonadaceae bacterium
CTCAGATCAGAGAACTTGAAGCTCGCGGCACACCTTCACGAACGATGACGTTGTACGCACCGGCGGGCGGTTTCGTGATGACCCGTAATGCCTTTCCAAAACAGCGCGTCATGCCTGACACCGAACTCTATCAGCTTGCCGATCTCTCAAACATTTGGATCGTGGCTGACATTTACGAGTTTGAAGCCGCTGACGTAAAGCTGGACCAGCCCGCAACGGTGACATTGTCGGCTTATCCCGGCCGCACATTCAGCGGGAGAGTCACATACATCTACCCGCAAGTGGATAACACCACACGGACGCTCAAGGTCCGCGTAGAACTATCCAACAAGGGTTTTCTGCTAAAGCCGGATATGTATGCAGATGTAACACTGAATATCAGTTATGGAACCCGGCTGGTTGTTCCGCAAGAGGCAGTTCTCGATTCAGGTTCGGAACAGTTGGTGTACGTGGCGCTTGCTGATGGTTACTTCGAACCACGCAAGATCCAGATCGGAGCAAAGGTAGATGATAAGTACGTCGTGCTGAACGGGCTTCAGGCGGGCGAGCGCATTGTCACGTCCGGAAACTTCCTGATCGACTCAGAAAGCAAATTGAAGTCGGCCACAAGTGGCATGGGAATGCCTGGTATGGATCACAGCGGTCACAAATGAATGAGGTGCTGTGATGATTAACAAACTCATTGAGTTTTGCGCCAACAACAGATTCATTGTGCTGCTCTTTGTCGCCATGGCGGTCTCTGCTGGGATGTACTCCATCAGAAACATCAATGTTGATGCGGTTCCTGATCTCTCTGATACCCAGGTCATCATCTACACACGTTGGGACCGAAGCCCTGACATAATTGAAGACCAAGTCACGTATCCAATCATCTCGAACATGCTCGGCGTGCCTCGAGTGAAAGACATACGAGGTTTTTCAGACTTTGGCTTTTCTTACGTTTACATCATCTTTGAAGAAGGCACAGACATTTATTGGGCGCGCTCTCGCACGCTCGAATACTTGAATAACATCTTGCCTAAACTGCCGCAGGGCGTGAACGTTGAGCTCGCACGTGACGAGACTGCCGTCGGATGGATCTTCGAATATGCGTTAGTCGATGAGAGTGGCAAACACAACCTCGCAGACCTCCGCTCGGTTCAGGATTGGCAGCTCAGATACGAACTGCAAGCACTTCCGGGTGTGGCTGAAGTCGCTCCCATCGGCGGCTTTGTAAGGCAGTACCAAATTAATCTCGATCCTAATTTACTAGCTGCTTACAAGATTTCTCTCGACAAGGTCATTGAATCGATCAAAGCAGGAAACAATGACGTTGGCGGACGACTGCTGGAATTCACCGGACGTGAATACATGGTGCGCGGACGAGGTTACGTTCGCTCTGTCAATGACATTGAAAATATTGTGGTTGGCACAAACATCGAGACCAGAACTCCGATTCTGGTCAAACATGTTGGGCGAGTCGTGTTGGGGCCTGACCTGCGTCGTGGAATCGCCGAGTTGGACGGTCGGGGTGAAACTGTTGGCGCGGTCGTTATCATACGCAGCGGTGAAGACGCTCTAAGTGTGATCGAGCGCGTCCGCGCTAAGATCCGCCAGATCGAACCTAGCCTGCCTGCAGGGGTGAAAATAGTAACCACTTACGATCGCGGTGAGCTGATTGAACGGTCAGTCGATACGTTGAAGGAAGCTTTAACCGAGGAGCTGATTGTTGTTAGTCTCGTCGTTCTCTTCTTCCTATGGCATTTTCCCAGTGCCGCCGTTCCCATTCTTACAATTGGTATATCGGTAATCATCTCCTTCATTCCGATGTATGGCATGAATCTCACTGCAAACATCATGTCACTTGCTGGAATCGCCATAGCTATTGGCGCCATGGTCGATGCTTCAATTGTGATCGTCGAGCAAACTCATAAAAAACTTGAGCGATGGGAAGCTGAAGGACGGCCAGGCAGCTTCAAGAATGTTGTCATTGGAGCTGCTAAAGAGGTTGGTGGTCCAAGTTTCTTTTCGCTGCTCGTGATCGCCGTGTCTTTCATTCCCATTTTCACACTGGAAGCGCAGGAAGGGCGCCTTTTTAAGCCACTCGCCTTTACTAAGAACCTCGCCATGCTTACAGCAGCAGTCCTATCAATCACACTGGTGCCGGCTTTGATCCTCCTGTTCATAAGAGCAAAGAGGCTGGATTTTCGACCACGTTGGTTGTGCCGCGTTGCGAACATGATCTTCGTGGGGCGGATTCACAAAGAGACTGATCATCCAGTCAGCCGGATGCTAATGAATCTTTACCGGCCGGTGGTGAGCACAGTATTACGACATCAATGGAGCACGATTATCGCTGCCGTGCTGGTGATGGCACTGACGGTTCCGATTTTCTTCCGGCTTGGATCAGAGTTCATGCCGCCCCTCGATGAGGGCGCACTACTTTACATGCCGACAACTCTTCCCGGTATATCCGTAACCGAAGCGCAAAAGCTTCTTCAAGTACAAGACAAGATAATTCGCTCTCGACCGGAAGTTGAACGCGTGTTCGGAAAGGCAGGTCGTGCGGAGACGGCAACCGATCCCGCGCCGTTCTCGATGATGGAGACCGTGATCATATTGAAGCCGCAGTCAGAATGGCCCAAGGTACCGCGCTGGTACTCCGACTGGGCTCCGGAACGGCTTCAATCCGTCTTGCGTCGTGCATGGCCCGATCACCAAAGTACGGAAAGCCTGATCTACGGTCCGGGTGGACTGAATGAAGCACTTGAGATTCCGGGTGTTATCAACACCTGGACCATGCCGATCAAAGGACGTGTAGACATGCTCAGCACAGGCGTACGTACTCCGGTTGGGATCAAAATCCTTGGACCCGACCTTGCCAAGATTCAGGAGCTCGGAGAGCACATCGAAATGGTATTGAAAGATGTGCCAGGAACAAAGAGTGTCTTTGCTGAACGCACGGTGGGTGGTTATTTCATTGACTTCAATCTAAAGCGCGAGGCGCTGGCACGGTACGGACTGACAGTTGATGAAGCGAACATGGTGATCATGTCGGCTATCGGTGGTGAGAATGTAACTACAACCATTGAAGGTCGCGAGCGTTATCCAGTCAACGTTCGTTATGCGCGCGAT
>DATEDU010000005.1:0-7806 GCA_035281525.1 Pyrinomonadaceae bacterium
CTTTTCACGAGAAAAGGGCAATTTCCCTCGCGAAAACAGGCTTTTTAGCAAATTTCTCTGACCCGGGGGTTAAGTCGGTGTCAGAGCTTAACGCAAAACAACGGCTGGTGACAATGACTAACATCATCACCAGCCACAAAAAGGAGAAAATCCGAAACTTGAGGTATTTCCAGATTTAGTTGACGAACACCGTTGGAGCGTTGCTCCGTTGACCATTCATTATCAGAGTTAATTGCACAGATCCAGCACCTTTTAATTCGGTGATGAGTCGTACGGTCACCTGATCCAGCCCGGGCAGCACACCTTGTTCGCCGGCAAACTCGACTGGAAGGTTGTAAACCCGCCCGTCACTCAACCGCGCCTCGACCGAAACCGACTCCGCGAAGTTCGTCCGGATCTTCGTACCGAGGTTGACGTCGTTGCTGGAGTCGAGGTTCGCGGCGGACGCGCTGATGCCCGTTGCGAAGATATTGATCCGCGTTCGCTTGTCGGTTCCGAAGTTCAACGGACTGAGAATGTCCAGACTGCTGACGGTATTCGTCTGGCCATTCGTCACAACAGCAGCGCCGTTGTCTTCGTCAGTCACCGTCATGATACGCGAACCGCTTCTCTCGACGTTGACGACGCCGCTACAGATATAACCGTCCTGCGAAGAGACGACCACTTCAGTAGCACCCAACGGCATGTCAGCCGGCATCAGGAACTTGATGCCATTCGGCGACACATAAAGCACCGGTACCGCTACACCGCCAACCGTCACGCTCAACCCGGCAACTTCGTAAGGCAGCGTGCCGTCGGACAGCAGCGAAGCGAAGGCCGTCTGAGTCGTCATCGGCAGACTTCCCGCTGCGGCAATCGCACCCAGACTCGACGGCGCAATGGAGGAAAGCGAACTCAGTCCGTAGCCGAGATTTATCGATGCGATCTCGACGCTGGTCCTGGTATTGGTCGCGATCGCTTGCGTTAACGTCGTCTGAGTAACACTGCGCCAAAGCATCAAGTCACTCGCGATCGCCAGGTGTGACGCGACGCGCAACAGGTTGTTCTTGATGTTCGGAGTTGCTGCGTCTCTCACCGCCAGACCTTTGCTCGCCTTGGCAAACAGATCCGCGGCGCGGATGTGGTTATCGATGAACACGGCCGTGGAACCAAACGCGGCGCTCTCACTGAGAAACTCGGCATAAGCCTGTTCGATATCAAAAATCAGTGCGCCGATGTCGTTCACCAATGCCGTGCTATTTACAGAAGTATCAGCGGCGCCGGCATATTCGCCCGCCTGTCCGGCGAGAGTGTCCGCACGTCCTTTCGCCTTGTTCACACTGTTAGGCGAGTTCGTGACCGTGATAGACACCGGAGCCGACGTCGTGCTTAAGCCGGAGTTGTCGGTGGCAACCGCCGTCAGTGAATAAGTTCCTTTCGGAGGGTTGGCCCATACCGCACTCCACGGAGCGTTCGTGTCGGTGCTAATCAGCGAACCGTTTCGATAGAAGGAGACCTGCTTAACCGATCCGTTCGAATCGCTTGCGGTAGCTGCGAGCGTGATGTCGGTACCAGCTACGAACGTCGCCCCATTCGTCGGCACGGTCAATGTGACCTGCGGTGCGCCGGGAGCGGGTGTCGGCGTCGGGCTCGGCGTTGGCGTCGGCGAAGGGGTCGACCCCGCGCCACCAAAGTAGATACCGCTGATCACTGCGGTTTTTCCATTCACTTTGTTAACGGTGATCTTTACGCGGCCACGAATGTCCCAAATCAGATAGTGACCACCGTTGAACTGAGAAACGGTACGACTGTCGAGCAGAGTGTTCGTGGCCCAATCGATCACGTCGATGCGTTGTGTGCGATTGTTGCCGTCCCAATCGAGGCCATACATCGCAACGCGATGCGTTTGGCCGTCGATAATATTCACGTCCAACATGAAGAAGGAGTTCGATTCCCATCGTGCAGCAACGCGGTCGGGACTGTCGGTCTTCTCCAACGCGCGGACGTCTGTGGTTGACGAGCTCCAGATTGACGAGTTCGATCCGGTGACATTCACCTGCGCAAAGGATGGATACTTGATGACGTCGCCGATCGTGTTGTAACCATCGCCACCGTAAACACTCTTCCAACCACCCTTCGTCGCCGTATCAACCTTGACGAAGCTCACGCTTGCCGCCGGAGACGGAGCGGGAGTTGGCGTCGGAGATGGTGTTGGTGTTGGAGTAGGTGTTGGACTCGGAGTTGGCGTCGGCGTAGAAGTTGGCGTTGATGTTGGAGTCGGAGTCGGCATCGGTGTTGGGCTGCCCTGTGCGGTCACCAACGCATCCATGTCGACACCGGGATCAGTGCCATCTGTCGCCTTGCCTTTGTACGGAGAAGACGACGTCAATCGATAGTTACCAGCCGCCTGGTCAACAAACCCGATGGCAGCCAAACTCGCCGGATAGAAATTGCCGGCCGGATAAATCAGTTCGATGTTCCACGGCGCATTGACTTCCTTCGCAAGAAGGTTTCCTGTGACGATGCCGCCAGGAAAGTAATAATCGATTGCCGGGTTTCCAATGCCAACACCGCTCCCGAAAATCCCATACTCGTTGTGGCGGGTGATGTTGTTGCGGTAGATAAACCGCGTGTTCGGAGCGTAGTCTGAAACGACGGCATGAGAGGTCTGAATCGCCGTATTGTGTTCGATAGTCACGTCCTCGGTCTTGTTGATTACCGTCGCGAACGCGCCGTTGCTGCCGAATCGTGGACCGTTGATCTCGAACACGTTGTTAACAACCTTCATCCGGCGCAGCCTGGTCTCAGTGGGTGCCGGCGCCTCATCCGCGCCGAGAATAATTACTCCCGAACCGACGTCACGGACGATGTTGTTTTGGAATACGACATCTTCCACGACAGCCCAATGGCCTGAATCGCTCGGCCTCGGCGTAAATGCGATCGCCCTACCAGCCTGTGCGTCGGTCCAATTTCCTTCGAAGATATTTCCGTCGATGAGAACGTTGCGCGCATTCTTCAGCTCGAACAGGTTTTTTACGGTCCAATGAATTCCTGCATACGATGGGTCGTTGAAATACCAGGACAGCGGCTTCACCACGTAGTTGCGTCGAAACTCGATGCCTGTGGGAACAAGATTGGGGACGGTGGCCTCCGCACCGCCAAACATCACGTTCTCGCCCGCTCCCTCAAGATAGTTGTTGACGATTTTGTAAGGGCCTGAGCCATTCCAACCGCCGATAGCCTGCGTGTCGTAGCCGCGACCGTGACAGTCTGTAATCCAGGAATTGGTAATGTCCGTACTTCCGGAGTTAAGCGCCACGCACCGCTGGACCTCTTGCGTCGCCCCCGCATGAATCCACGACTTGTCGATCACCAAGCTGTGAGGCACTTCGCCGAGCGTATCCTGGCTTACGCCGTGCGTTCCGAACTCGACGATGCGCGTTGCCTGGCCGGCCGCTGGCGACAAATCGAGCCCCAGCAGTTTGTAGTGATGTGCTCCAGGCGCAGTCTGAAACACTGGTTCGGTGCTATAGAACGACTTGACCCGCGCCATCATCTGCGCGACTTCAGCCGCAGGTTGCTTGGAGAAGAAGTCGCGAACCGGAATCTCCGCGTACCGGGAAGACTCAATCGTGATGAAGTCCGTGCCCGACTTGACCGGCAGCACACACGGCGACGCACAGACATAATCCTTGTTAGCTTCGAGAATGATGCGGTCGCCGGGCTGAGCCGAGTTGATTGCGGCTTGCAGGTTGCCTCCGACCGGGACCGTTATCGTTGCAGCATTGGTAGTGGACGCGAAAGAAAGCGTTAGTAAAAAGATGAACCACGTGATCGAAAATTGAAAAAACGTTCTACCGACTCGAACGCCATGAAACATGGGGGAACCTCCGCTGAACGAACGACTTGTGGCTGTAATCCTTCGATATGCTTCGCTTTTGGTGCGGGGCTACACGTGATCGCCAGACGGAGGCTCAGTCAGTTAGACAAGTCGACGCATGATGGACGAGCACACAGAATCCATCACATTGGGGAACGGACTGATTTGTAAAAAGAAATGAAGGTTGAAGGAAGAAACCCGGAACGGTGAGCAGCAGGGGCTTGCTGTTGAATCTCGGAGTTGCAGCAGGTAACGACAAGCTGGCTCTTGCCGAAGCAAGCTTGGAACGCGAGCCGGTCGGATAGTCGACGGGCAATCGTTATCGGCTGTCTTCGATCGCCTTCGGCAACCAGACTATCTGGTCAGTTCGGTCCCAGACTCAACGGTTTTGCGTCCCTGCCTCGCGACAGGTTTGCCTTTATCGGAGCAATCACCTTAAAAGAGCTTTGCCCTCCGCACGTCGGGAAGCGCTTCGTATTACACCGGATTAATCATTGTTTGTCAAGATTTTACTTGCGGTCACTTTGACGTGAGGGTCGTTGGATCCTGAGGAGACTTGCGTGAGTAAATCGTGTAGGAGCGGTGATCGTAGACCGGCCTGTATTCCTCGGCGAAAAGCCGCATCGCATACTCATATGTTTGCCGGCCCAGCTCATCTCGCTCTTTGCTCCGGTCGATAGCAAAGGCACTCTCAGGGTCGATAACAATGTAATCGAACCTTTTCTTGCTGTTGTAGCCAAACAGCGGATCGCTAATGACGTTTTCAGGGAAGCCGAGAGCGAAAGCCACGCCCGGATTCGCTGCTATTGACGACTGAGATGTAGCGTTCTGTTTAAGGAAGGCAGCGACGGGTTCAAAACTGTTTCGGTAATTGTCCCGTTTCATTCTATAGGCCAAGCCGGCAATCTCGACCAACGTGATGGCAGCCAACGCTAAACCCACCGCCTTTACAAGCATATTCGGCCTGGTCCAGCACCAACTGATAAACAAACCACACATGGTCAAATAGAACGGGACGATGTGGACCAGATAATAATACTGTTTCTGAGAATCGATGATTGTTAACCCCAGAAAGTAAATGAGAGTAACCACGAGCAAAAGCTTGTAATTCGCGGTGTGGCGGATTTGCCGAACGAATAGACTTCCTAACACTCCACCTACGTACAACAGCAGAAAAAGGATCTTGATGTGAGTAGCGCTTGTGTCACGTCTTCCCAATCCGAAGTTGGCAACGTATCGCTGTGTGAGTTCGAGTTTGAGCCCTGTAAGAGGCGAGAGCAATCCCACGAACCGGCTGCCGGTAGGCTCGTCGCTACCCATCGTGGCGTTAGCGACGAACTGGCTGTGGAAGCTCGACGGATCCTGAAGAATATATGAACCCCACGCAACTCCGCCGATGACGTAAGGTATCAACGCGACCGCCACATGCTTGATCCCGATGCGTTTGCGATCGAGATAAAGCGACAGACCAATCAATCCGAAGAACGGCAGCAGCCCCATCGGGTGCGTGAGACCGCTCATCACAACCAAACTTTGACTGACGAAAATGGCCCATGGAAGGGAGCGCTCTCGCAACAGCAAATAAACCGCAAAACCGGCAAAGCCCAAGGCAGCGCTCATCATATCCATCCGACCCGATGCGGCGCATACGACGAAAATGTAGTCACACGAAAGCAGGGCAACGACAAGGAAGGCCAGCGACGTTCGTTTGAATAGCGACCGCACGATGATGAACCATGACACGAGTGCGACAAGCCCCCAAACGATGGAGAGACTGCGGGTCGAAAAAACTCCGAAACCGAACACTCGATACCAAAACGACAGCGTGAGTGGCTGCAAAGGCATAATCCAGTACGTATGGCGGTCCATGCCCTGGAAAGGAGTGCCGAAGGTTTCCATCACCGTCGTTGCAAAGGTACCTCTCGTCAGCAGGTTGAACGCGGGATTGGCGAAATAACCTTCATCCGTTCCCGGTATCTGAGTGAGGGCAGTACCTATTGATAGTGCTAAAAAGATCGTCAAAATGCCGAGACTAATGAGCACATGAGATTTGGGCATGTTAATCATTTTGTCGAAGTTAACTTCGGCAGCTTGTCGATGTTCGCGCCCGGATCGGTGCCGTCCGTAGCAGTAGCGCGAAAACGGCTTCCCGGCCGCAGGCGGTAATCGCCTCGCTCGTAGTCGACGAACCCGACGGCCTGCATCGATTGAGGAAAAAAGTTGCCGGTCGGGTAAAGCGACTCAGCGTTCGACGGTGCATTCACTTCTTTAACGATAACGTTTCCCGTAACGGTGCTGGCGGGGAAGTAGCGAGTGAGTGCCGCGTTGCCGATGCCGACACCGCTCCCGAAAATCCCATACTCGTTGTGGCGCGCGATGTTGTTCCGGTAGATGAACCGCGTGTTTGGAGCGTAGTCGGTGACGACGATGTGCCCGGTCTGAATCACCGTATTGTGTTCAATCGTCACGTCCTCGGTCTTGTTGATTACCGTCGCGAACGCCCCGTTGCTGCCGAATTTCGGACCGTTGATCTCGAATACGTTGTTGAGGACCTTCACCCGGCGCAGCCTGGTCTCAGTAGGCGCCGGCGGTTCATCGGCGCCGAGAAGAATTACTCCCGATCCGACTT
Organism: Pyrinomonadaceae bacterium; assembly: GCA_035281525.1. Lineage (GTDB taxonomy): Bacteria > Acidobacteriota > Blastocatellia > Pyrinomonadales > Pyrinomonadaceae > PSRF01. The sequence continues at coordinate 6,489 of DATEDU010000005.1, forward strand.
CACGGACGATGTTGTTTTGGAACACGACGTCTTCCACCACAGCCCAACGGCCTGAATCGCTTGGCCGCGGCGTAAACGCGATCGCCCGACCCGCTTGTGCGTCGGTCCAATTTCCTTCGAAGATATTTCCGTCGACGATAACCTTGCGCGCATTCTTCAGCTCGAACAGGTTCTTTACCGTCCAACGAATCCCGGCATACGACGGGTGTTTGTCATACCAGGAAAGCGGCTTGAAGAAATAGTTGTTTCTCACCGTTATGTCGGTGGGAACAAGATTGGGGACGGTGGCCTCCGCACCGCCAAACATCACGTTCTCGCCCGCTCCCTCAAGATAGTTGTTGATGATCTTAAACGGACCCGGACCGTTCCATCCGCAGATCGCCTGGGTGTCATAGCCGCGACCATGAACGTCAGAGATGTATGAATTCGTAATGTCGGTGTCGCCGCTGTTAAGCGAAATTCCGCGTTGAACTTCCTGCGTTTTGAAACCGTGAATGTAGCTGCGATCGATTACGAGGTGACGTGGAACCTGATCGAGAGTGGTTTGTGACTGCCAATCTCCAAGCCTAATGAGATCGTAAACTTTTATGTTCGCGTTGGCGGTAGAGAACTCGATTCCCACAAACTTGTAATGATGAGCTTTGGCTTCCGTCTTTACGATGGGTTCCCCGTTTGTCGCCGACTGCAACTTTGCAAACAACGCTGTCTGCGACGGCGATACGCGAACACCTTCGGGCAAATCACTGACGCGTGAACTTTGAATAGTGATGAAGTCACTGCCGGACTTCACAGGCAGCGTGAAAGGACCTGTGTAAACTGCGCCTGCCTCGAGAACGATCGTGTCGCCGGCCCGCGCCCGATCGATTGCGTCCTGAAGATCGCCGTTGCGGTCGACGCGTAAAATCGAGCCTTCCCTTTGCGGCGCCGAGACGCGCCGAGCTCGTTGCACAACCGCGATTCCCGCTCCCGCCAACAAAAGAGCCAGGAAGGAGACGGACAGCACTGATGCGTTACGCGTCATTATCATCCGGGAACAGTCGCGACTTCAGGTTGAAGAGCGTCGCCAGCGGCTTTACTGAGGTTCTGTTCATGTCGAAGCCACGTTTCCAAAACGAAGATGTACCAGAGCTGATTCGGAGCCCAGCCGTTTTCTGCGGCAAGCGTTAGACGGTCCAGGACTGCGCGAGAATTTATCCAGCCTTCGCGGTCCAAAACAGATGTTTGCAGCGACTCTGTTAGTACGTTTCGCCAACGACCGACGAGCCAGCGTTGCACCGGGATCGTGAAACCGCGCTTGCGGCCGCGCGAGACTCGCTCG
>DATEDU010000006.1:0-4774 GCA_035281525.1 Pyrinomonadaceae bacterium
AGTGAGTGAGAATGATCGAGTCATTAGATATGCGGCGGGAGAAGTTCTCTATCTGCGCGTAGCGCTTAGTTCAACAAAGCCTTGCAGCTAACCGTGCATAGCGTGTTTCTCAAGGAACTTTTCCTCCAGGCCGGATGCTGATTGCGCGCTGCAGCTGAAGGCCAGCGTTATATGGCTCTCAAATCGTCGATGACTGCATCACCTCTTAGACCTCCGGTTCATCCCTTCGTGGAATGTCCCAATTGTCAACAACTCGTGGAGTTCGGTGCGGAACATTGTTCTCGTTGTCGCGAACCAATCGATCCCGAGTACGCTGGAGTCAGTGCTGTTATTGTCCACCACAATACGCAAGCTTGTGCTGCGGCAAACACAATATCGGGTTTCGACGCTTTTATTCCGCTGGCCTTGATCGGCTCAATACTTATCTTCGTGATCGATTTGTATGTATCCGGTCGACCGAGACTCTTTCTCTTCTTGCCTATGTGGCCACTGATACCGCTCCTTATTATTATCGGTTGGTTCTTGCGCTTTGGGCGGTTCAAAATTGGAGATGACGAATTTCTAAAGGCCAGGCGCGAGATCCGCAGTTCATTTTTGTTTTGGGCGGTCGTTCTAGTTGTTCAGATACTTGCTATCGTTGCGTGGCGCTTTCGGGCAGACGCCACATAACACCAAGGATGCACCCGACGCCCTTCAGCGTGCCTCTCATGTACGTTGCGCGGGGCGCGGGTAATGCGCGGCGTTCGGTGCTTACGTGATGTCACACAAGAAGCGAATAATGTACATCGAGAAGAAAGCCGGGGAGATCGTTGGGCCGGCTCGGATCGGTCGTGTAACGTACTCAAAAACTGGCAAGACCATCTATTATCGAGGCCGCTCATTTGCTTCCTTAAATGGATCTGGATTCAAGGCTAATTTCTTCGACGTGGAGACGCGCGAAGAGTATTGGATTTCGGGTTGCAAGAAGGATGGCACCGATGCGCTTTATTCAACGGTAATAGAAATAGATGAAGATGTTCGAGAAGAGTATTGGTTAAGCATTAGAAGGAAACGGGAATTTAGAAATGTCTCGTCATTCAAAGGCGTTGGCAAGTATTCGAAGTAGCTCGACGAAGACAGCCTGCACCGAACAAGCGCCTGGAGTCGACTCGCCATGAGGGGCTCCATTCGCAGTTGCGTGGGCGAGCCCGCTCAAGCGCAGCGTTATAAGTCATGAAGAGCGCACTCGAGGCTGTGTGGGAGCACCGGGAGGAGGTCGTCTACCCTCGGCTTTTCGGTCCGAAGGCTAGAGGCATCTTTGTTCTAGACTTCGATCTGTTCACGAACACTTTCAAGCAGCAGAGCGTCGATCCCCGATGGCTTTTTTACGGTGTGCTCGAGCACGGTCCGACGGGCCGAGGCACCTATCACTACGGCACTTCTGGCGCGCATCAAACCCGTGGGAAGTCGAGCCGGAAGACTATGCGAAGCAAGAGTTCTCTGGCTCGGGTACTGAGTTGGTGTTGGAAACGCTGGATTCAGCAGACTGGCCGATCGTGGTCCTGCGGCGCCTGCTAGCGTTCAATATCCTGCTTGCACATGAAAGGTACGGAGACTCGAAGCCATTGGATTATTGGCATCGCGTGCCACTAGGTGGCTCGATTACTCGTGACTCCGTGCTCCGTCATCTATTAATCGCGCCTCCCGACGGCTACCCGGCGCAGTTCTCCTTGGATTCTGGCACGGGTAGACCTACTGCACGTAGTGGGCGTTACAGAGAAGGAGCGAGGCTATGCCAAGGCTCATGGTTCGGAGGCGTTGCTGAAGCTTCTGAAAGAGCATGGCGCCTTTCCAGTAACGGATCCGGATCGCACGTGTATCGCGCCATGACTTATAACAATGCTGCACGCGACGTGCGATACGCACGCGCGTGAGCGCAAACATATGCCGGGCAGAACTGAAGCGATGAAGGAACTGATTGCAAGGAACGCGGAAGAGGTGCGCCGTCTGCATGATTGCATTCACGAGACTTATCGGCTTCGTGACAAGTCCTTGGAACAGAAGGAGCGCTGGCAACAAGCCTGCGCGGAATTCCATGCGCGCTACGACAAGCTTGCATTCCCAGGCGGTTACAACACCGCTATCGACCGAATTCTGGCGGGTGATTCGGAGGCCATTGAGGCAGCCCTGTGCTTCATTGAGATGCGTCCGTACTTTTTCCGTTCTGGGTACATGTTCAAAGCGCTGTTGCCAAAACTGAAGCGAGCTCCGCTTTCTGCTCCAGAGGCCGCTCGGCTGCAGACGGTATTGTCGGCTTACGATGCGTGGCGGGAAGCGAAGCGTCAGGGGCAAGGCATAACAACGCGTTCAAGGGGCGACGCGCGTAAACGTGCGCGCCCTTAACGCGAGCGTTAGGCGCTTAGAATAATGGCTGTGGATGGATTTATGCAGGGTCATAAGTCTGAGATGATCGATCTTTGTGATGAGTCTCCGGTTGGTTATTCTTGGTGAGTGCTTTCCAGCAGAGCTCGCCTCCGCTTCACCAGCCCACGAAGATTCAGAACCAGAAGTGCTAGTGTGAGAACACAATTTTATTCAACCGCATGTGTGGCTAATTGAAACTGTCTCAACGAAGGGGTTCACCCCAAAAGTGTGTGGCCAATTTGTGGACGAATTCTCAGCACAGCGCGTCTAGTAGGTGAGAGCGAATAGGAAAGAACCGCGAAACCCTAATAAACTCGTGGTGGCTGCAACTTTCGAAGTGGCAAAAACTTAGCTTTTTGCCGCACCTATGATTTGGGACCGAGAGGTCGGAGGTTCGAATCCTCTCGCCCCGACCACTTTGAATCAATAATTTACGGCTGCCATCACTGGCGGCCGTATCTCATTTGTAGCCAATTTGTGCGCAAAATTAATTCGTAGCATTGTGTTGAAGTTCACGGGTCGAGCTTATACGTGATGTTGAGGAACGTGAGCTGGATCGATTGTGGCGTGGGCGTGGTGACGCAGGCAAGAAAGTTGATCGGCAGCCGCGGCGACGTCGAGCCGTAAAGGGTCTTCATTTGATCCGCCGTCAGCATCGTGCGGGGCGCTACCTGCACCGTCGCATTCGAGTCCGAACAGTCGGTGGTCGATTTACCAGGCTTCACGAACAACAGCGTCGCGCTCTGGTGCGCGTTCTGCACGGTGAGCAGGTTGCCTTTCGCGGACTCGCCGAACTTGCCAACGTACGGAATCCAGCCCTGGATGATCTGCTGGGCTGATAGCGGAACGCTGAATGACCGCGGGCCAGCCGGTGGGACGAACCATCCCAAGTTGATTCCCGAATCCTGCACCCAGTTAGCGAGATATTTTTGCGCGCGAACGTTGTAGAGCGCGAAGTTAACGCGCCCTTCGGAGGTCGACTGATCGCGCAGCATCCATTCGTAGACGGGCGTACGGTACCACGTTATCTCAGCCATCCTGCTGCTACCGCGGCTGTAATATCCGAGGTAGCGACCCGCCCTTGTATTAAAGAGCGCGACTTTGTCGTCAGTAGAGATTGGCCTGCGTCGGTGGTCACGCGTTCGCGGCGGAGCTTGGTGCATAAATATCCAGAGTCCGCCTAAGTGCCCTTGGACCCAAGCGAGGTCAACGCCACTGCTGCTGCGACCATGGCCGAGCTGGCTGCTGCGGTTATAAAGCTCGTACTCGATCCCGGTTTGTATCAGCGTCTCATGATGGACGCTCCACTGCTTGGCATCTGGCGGAACGACCTGAGAAGCGGCGGGAACAACCAGTAGGATCGTTGTGAGTAAGGCCGAGATGACGCGGAGTTTAGTCATGATAAGGCTCCAATCGTGTTTGCGTAGCGCTCCATCGCCACGTTTGTAAATTGGCGCCGCTCGTTTTTCGAGCGACGATAACTGTCTACTGTTCATGCGACTTGAAGCTGAAAACGTTTCACGAACACTTTCAGTAACGCGCGCAACATTTATTGACTTTTCCTCCTACTTACCTTATGTTCCGTCCCGTACTAACAATCGTGCGCTTTACCCCCGCTGGCGCACCCTCAACCTAGCTACCCAAACGGGTTTTGTCCTCGCTTCCTGTCAACACTCGTTGGGATTAAGTCCCGACTGCGCTTCCAATTTATCGGCGGGAGAGTTGATGCAATGCTGCGAACAAAAACCCTCATTCTCTCTACTCACGAGAATCAGGAAGTTGGCTCCGAGATCTACGACATCCTTCGGCGTGACGAATCTTTAATCGTCAAACACTTTTCCGGCCGACTCAGCGACGCGAAGTTGGCCCATAACGAAAAGCCGCAACTACTCATCGCAGTTGCCCCAACAGCAAACCCCGACACCGCCGCATTCTTCCGTGAGCTGCGTTCGCTCGAGTTCGGGACTTCCCTTCTCTACGTACTCACTCCCGATCTATTGAATGACGCCGAGAGTCTCGAAAAATCGCAAGACTTTCTAATCTCGCCTTTCAATGAAACTGAATTAATGTTCCGAGTGCGCCGACTGATTAATTCAAGTCACAGGAGCAGCGCCATTCGTGAAGCAGCCGAAGCCTGCGGCCTGGCCCAAATACTCGGCGAGGATCCAAAGTTGGTTAATCTCAAACGCCGGATACCGATCGTCGCGCGCTTCGATTCGACAGTTCTTCTCACCGGCGAAACAGGAACCGGCAAGGAAAGATTTGCGCGGGCGCTGCATTACTCGAGCCCGCGCGCATCCAAGCCATTCCTGCCGGTGAACTGCGGCGCTATACCGGTCGAGCTTTTCGAAAGCGAGCTTTACGGGCATCG
>DATEDU010000007.1:0-5053 GCA_035281525.1 Pyrinomonadaceae bacterium
CCCGGCGTTCGACTGTATTTGCAGTTCGGCTCTCAGAAAATCAAGCAGTACGCACGTTCGCGTGGTTACATCGAAATTTTTGAGCGCGCGGGCGCCGAGCTGATTGATCCTTCATGTGGCGCTTGTATTAATGCTGGGCCAGGAGCTTCAAAGACGGCGGAAACGGTGACGGTGAGCGCGCAGAATAGAAATTTTCCTGGTCGGTCCGGCCCCGGCAAACTTTATTTGGCTTCTCCTTACGTTGTGGCTGCCTCCGCCATCGCCGGCAAAATCGTGGAACCTTACGAACTCCTGCGGCAGCACGAGCTAAGTTTCGTTTGATCATGCATAGATGCGAGCACGCTTTCAGATAGAGTACGGCGCGTCCGCTTTGAAAGATTTGGCTGAATTGCCATCTAAACAGCGCGAGCAGATTTTGCGAAAGATCAGCCGTTGCAGTTTGGCCTTCACGGCGATATAAAGCGGCTTAGAAACTCTGACGTTGCTTTTCGACTTCGAATGGGTAATTATCGGATCTTGTTTGACGTAGAAGGGCGAATCATCGTCATTCGCAGAATCGGTGATCGCAAAAGCATTTATGACTAAGGTATTTCAGCGAGAAGTCACCAAGACAATTCGGCAAAAACGCGAACAGCTTCAAGCGATTCGTAATGAGATCGAGGATTTGATTGACTATCTCGAAGTCCTCGAAGCCCGCGTGCGAGACAAGAACAAGCCTCGACTCACGCATGGTCAGGTGATGAAGCATTTCAATTTGAAATAGAGCATTCGTTGGCTCGCCGTTTTTTTCACATTAGCCGCCGCACTCAATGAATAAACCAGTCCCGAAAAATGGTAATGAGATTTCCGCTCCCGACGTGTACGAGCGCCTGTGTCGAGCGCGCCGCTTTATCGATCTTTGCTACGACCTACCTCTAAACCTTGACCAGATGTCCAGTCACGCCTGCTTTTCGCGCTACCACTTCCTACGCCTTTTCCGGCAGGCATTTAATAAAACACCTCATCAGTACCTCGTTGAGCGCCGCATAGAAAAGGCGAAGGAATTGCTCAGTTCTCGAGACCTCAGGGTTACCGACGTGTGCTTCGAAGTCGGTTTCCAAAGCCTCGGATCGTTTAGTAGCTTGTTCCATAAGGCTGTGGGCCATCCGCCGATCACATACCGCGAAAAGAGCCGTGAGACAAAGGCAGCAAAGCGCCACGTTCCGGGCTGTTTCCTGGTGATGTACAACCTCGAAAGCGCGTAATCCACCTCAGCTTTAGCAATTTTCGAGAAGCACTTCGCGACAGAATCGCTTAGCCTCGTCAAAATCTCTTCAAAAGGGGAACGTTATGATCCGCAAGATGTCGCACGCGACCATCTTTGTCGCCAATCAGGAAGAAGCACTGAGCTTCTATCGAGATAAGTTAGGCTTCCAGGTGCATACCGACGCAATGGTTGGCGACGATTTTCGCTGGCTGACTCTGAACGTCCCTGACCAGCCGGATTTCGAGATCGTGTTGATGGAGCCTAAGCCCGGCATGTTGATGGATGAAGCGACGGCAAATCAGTTGAGGGATCTCATGTCGAAGGGTGTCATGGGGGCAGGCGTCTTCAATACGGATGATTGCCGCGCAACCTACGACGACCTTAAAAGCAAAGGCGTGGAATTCCTGACCGAGCCCGCTGAGCGGCCCTACGGCATTGAAGCCGTCTTCAAAGATAACTCGGGAAACTGGTTCAGTCTTACCCAGCCAAGCGAGGGGTACCAATAAATCCAGTCCGACAAACTTTAGTTTGTCGTTTGGCATCGACAAGCTAAAGCTTGCCGAACATCTCTTTTTCCTCTGGCATCAGCCCAGCGGCGGGTTTAGAATAACCGCGTCTCCAAAATCCCGGCACATCCATAACGGTAAGGCGCGCCGATCATCTCGCGCCGCAAACAGGGTTCGATGAGAGCCAGATCCACAAGGATTGTCGTCCTTCTGTGGGTGCTTGTCTTTGTCGCAGCACCGACTTTCACCCAGGACATTGGCCCACATAAAGAACTTCCAAACTTTCAGAAGGTTAACGAAGCACTTTTTCGTGGAGGGCAACCGAAGCCAGGCGGGTTTGAGCTGTTGAGCCAAATGGGCATCAAGACAGTTGTCAATCTGCGCGATGATGACAGTCGGGCCAGGGAAGAAGAATTGCAGGTTAAACAGGCCGGGCTGCAGTATTTTAACGTTCCTCTGAAACGTTTAGGCCCTCCCAACGATGAAAAAATCGAAACGCTACTCTCGATAATTACCGATCCCGAGAATCAACCGGTCTTTGTTCACTGCGCGCATGGCTCGGACCGAACAGGTGTAGTCGTAGCGGCTTATCGCATCACTTACGATGGCTGGACTTACGAACAAGCAAAAGCCGAAGCGAAACGGTATGGCCTGAAACCGTGGCAACTGCGTAAGAAGAGATACATTCGCGATTATTACAAGAGGCAGTTCAGGCACTCGGAAGCTGCTCGCAACTAGGGGTACAGTTTGAATAACGCCAAAGGCGTTCGCTAATTCAGCCCAGGGTTGCGCTTTGCAACCCTGGGAACGAAGCAAGCTTTTTTTACCACGCAACCCTGTCAGGGTTGCGACGGACTCCTGGATCATTTAGTCCCAGGGTTTCAAAGCAAACCCTGGGCTAAAATCTGTTAACGCCTTCGGCGTTATTCAAACTATGGATACCCGCCACCAATGAATAGAATCAAATGGACTGATCGGAAGTTTAACTTTGACTTCCCATCGGAGATCTATCCCGAGATGATCGAGCGGATCCGTGGGACCCCTGCACGACTTGAGGATCGCTTGAAGTCAATCAATTCCGAAGTCCTGACACGACGCGATGGAGACCGATGGTCGATACAAGAGAATGTCGGGCATCTTTTGGATCTCGAATCGCTCGTTCAGCAACGTCTTGATGAATATCAGGCTGGAGCGGCAGAGCTACATGCTGCCGATATGTCGAATCGAAAGACGTACGCGGCGAATCACAACGATGTGCCTTTGAGTTCAATACTGACCGCCTTTCGAGACGAACGAACTCAGATAGTTGCGCGGTTGGAAGGGCTGGACGGCGAAGTCTTCGCGCGCACATCCTTTCATCCGCGTCTGAAGGTGCAGATGCGCCTGGTGGACATGCTGTTTTTTCAAGCCGAGCATGACGACTTTCACTTGGCGCGGATAAGTGAATTAATTAAGCTGTTCGAGTCTCGGTCTTAAATTTCACGCAACAGGACCCTATCTCTTTGCCTATTAAACATAAGCTGATCCACGAAATCACACGAAAAAGTACGAAACTCTTTCCAGTCGTCACACTGTTGTTTTGGCCCACGTTAGCCGTAGCGCAGCAGTCGCTCGACGCAATGATCGACCGCGACATCGGTTCGCTGGTTGAAACCTACAAGACACTTCACGCAGCTCCCGAACTCTCTCACCGCGAAGAGAAAACTTCTGCCCTCTTAGCAACTCAGCTGCGTGCCCTTGGCTACACGGTTACCGAACGCGTTGGCAAATTTTCTCGTCCGGAATGGGTTGGATACGGCGTTGTAGCCGTCATGAAGAACGGTGAAGGCCCTACGGTGCTGGTGCGAACGGATCTCGATGCTCTTCCCGTCGAGGAAAAAACCGGCCTGCCTTATGCAAGCAAGCTCAAAACTAAAAACGACGCCGGTGTGGAAGTCGGAGTCATGCACGCTTGCGGACACGATATTCACATGACCGCTCTGCTCGGTACTGCGAAGATGCTTTCGGAACTGAAAGGTCAGTGGCGTGGCACTGTGCTTTTGATCGGCCAACCGGCGGAGGAAACTATCGATGGCGCGCGAGCGATGCTCAACGACGGGCTGTATCAAAAATTTCCGCAGCCTGACTTTGCTATCGCTCTTCACGACAGTAATGATTTGGCTGCTGGAACTGTCGCCGTCATTCCCGGATTTGCGCTGGCGAGCTCGACCAGTGTCGACTTAAAGATTCGTGGGGTTGGTGGTCATGGCTCCAGACCTGAATCGGCAAAAGATCCGATCGTGTTGGCGTCGCAAATTGTGCTGGCACTTCAGACGATTGTCAGCCGTGAGAATTCTCCGCTCGATCCTGCTGTGATCACAGTGGGCTCAATTCACGGGGGCACTCGCTACAACATTATCCCCGACGAAGTGGACTTACAGTTGACCGTCAGAGCTTACAAAGAAGAAGTGCGTCGCAAGCTGCTCGGGGCAATTGAACGCGTTGCAAACGGCGTTGCCGCCGCGGCCGGAATTCCGGCGGATCGAGCGCCGGTCGTGAAAGTCAGTGAAACTGAAGTCACGACGGCCACTTATAACGATCCCGCTTTGACGGAGAGAGTGACTGCTGCTCTGGTAAAGGCGCTTGGACAGGACAACGTGCTCAAAGCATCGCCCATTATGGGCAGCGAGGATTTTGGATATTTCAGCCTGGAGAATAAAATTCCAACCACAATGTTTTGGCTGGGCGTTGCCGATCCTTTGAAGCTCAAGCAGAGTAAAGAAGGAGGGCCTGCGTTGCCGTCGCTTCATTCGCCCTTGTTCGCTCCTGTGCCAGAGCCGAGTTTGCGCACGGGGGTCAAGGCGATGACAACGGCGGTGTTGGAGTTGATGAAAAAGTGAGGCGTGAGCGTTACTTCTCCGTGATCTCCGTGTCTCCGTGGTGAAGTAATAAATCATGAAAGACCACGGAGACACGGAGATCACAGAGAGGCCCAAGCAATGTTACACATACACAATGGGGACTGTTCGGCGAACGTAGCGAAGCAATCGACAATTCCAGGCGAGCACTTTGCCTGGCGCGAAGCGCTCATCGATGGGCCCGCTCCAACGAACGTGTCCGAAGTCGAGTGGCGCAAGGTGCGCGCTTCACATCTCACTGAGTTTTACGGCGTGGATGAAAGTGAGAATGGGCTGCGGGTTCAGGAAGAGAAGCTCGCCTCATATATCGAGCACGACGAAGTGGTCTTGTGGTTCGAACACGATCTTTTCTGCCAGATCAACCTTCTTTATTTGCTCGACTGGTTTTCCGAACGCGAGTTGGG
>DATEDU010000008.1:0-16475 GCA_035281525.1 Pyrinomonadaceae bacterium
ATCGAGTTCCAGAGAACCGGAGTGATTGTTTACCTCACCCACCGCCTTAGAGGGGGTATTGGTTCTCTACCTCGTTATCTTGGTTTCATGCGCGACGTCCAGGCCCTGCAAAAGAACTTTGTCTTTGGCGCTCCCGGTGCCGAAGCCCAGCTCGAAGCCAATACGCAAGCTTTCTTCAATGACATGGTGAATCGCGAGGGATTTATCGCGAGCTTCGGCTTTATGACCAACGCACAGTACGTCGATCACTTTATTGCAAGTGCTGCTGTGCCGTTTTCTCAGGCCGAGCGTGATGCTTTGGTAGATGGTCTTAATAACCAGACTGAAACTCGCGCCACAGTCTTACGAAAGATTGTTGAGAATCCGGCCTTCAAAGAAGCAGAGTTTAATAGGGCTTTTGTACTGATGGAGTACTTCGGTTACCTGCGAAGGGATCCGGAGTTCGCTGGGTTCAATTTCTGGCTGAATAAACTGAATTCATTCAATGGCAATTTCATTAACGCAGAGATGGTTAAAGCCTTTATCAGCTCTACGGAGTACCGGTCAAGGTTCGGGAACCCATGACTTGAAAACTAGTCTCGAGTACATCCGCTGAGTTGGGGCCGACCATGACCTTAAACTCGCCCGGCTCCACCACAAAGCGCATCTGGCGGTTATAGAATCCAAGATGTTCCGGGCCCAACTCAAACTCAACGCGTCTCTTTTCACCGGGCTGTAACGTCACTCTGCGAAACCCTTTCAACTCTTTCACCGGTCGAGTCATGCTCCCAGCCACGTCACGTATGTAAAGCTGAACGACTTCATCGCCGGCGCGGCTACCGACGTTCTGAACCTCAACGGTCACGGTGAGTCGCCCGTTTGTGGGAATTCGAGTAGCGCTTGGTTGCGGACTTGAAATCTGAAATTTGGTGTAGCTCAATCCATATCCAAACGGAAGGAGCGGAGTCCACGGAACGTCAAGATACTTTGACGTGTATTTGTTCTTGGGATCCGGAGGTCGTCCTGTATTCAAGTGATTGTAGTAAATCGGGACTTGCCCTACGGTACGCGGAAAGGTCACGGGCAGTTTGCCGCCCGGATTTACATCGCCAAACAGCACGTCGGCAATCGCGTGTCCTGCTTGCGTTCCAGCGAACCAAGTCTCAAGGATCGCAGGAGAGGTTTCGACCAGCTCATTTATTGACAGCGGTCTTCCGTTCATCAGAACCACGGCATAGGGCTTCCCACTCGAATGAATCGCTCGAACCAACTCTGATTGCCTACCAGGTAAATCCAGCGAACTGCGCGAAGCTGCCTCGCCACTCATCTCAGCTGATTCGCCGACGGCCACGATTGTAAAATCTGCATTCCGAGCCGCGTTGGCTGCTTCATCAAAGCCTTCCGACGCAGCGCACGGAATGTCACAGCCTTTTGCATAAACCACTTTAGTGTCAACAGGAACCTTTGCACGAATACCGGCGAGCAAAGTCACCGCGTCTTTCGTCTGGCCGTCACCGGTCCACGATCCGAGTACTGCCACCTGGTCGTCCGCTAAAGGCCCGACCACTGCAATCGTGCGTGCCGATTTTTTGATGGGAAGAGTTTCATTGTCGTTTTTCAGGAGCACCATCGAGCGCGCGGCGAGTTCTCGAGCGGCAGCAACATTGGCGGTGCTGAACACTACCGATCGTTCCCGGGCCTCGTCCGCGTATGGATTATCAAACAATCCCAGGCGAAATTTGATGCGTAGGATCCTACGTACCGCTTCGTCGATCGCTGTCATGGAAAGTTTGCGCGATTTGAGAAGAGCGTCGCCGTGTTTGTTGTAAAGCCGGCTCACCATTTCCATGTCTACACCGGCGCTCAGTGCTTCGTATGCGGCTTCGCTTTCGTTAGCGGCGATGCCGTGCTTAATCAATTCCTCGACGGACGTGTAATCGCTGACCACGAACCCATCAAACTTCCACTCGCCACGCAGAATTTGTTGAAGAGTGAAAGTGTTGGCGGTCACGGGTACGCCGTTGAGATCGTTAAAGGCACTCATGAAAGTGCCGACGCCCGCATCGACCGCAGCTTTAAACGGAGGGAAATAAACCTCGCGCAACGTTCGTTCGGAGACTTCGGTAGTGTTGTAGTCGCGGCCGCCTTCCGCCGCGCCATAAGCCACCCAATGCTTAGCGCAGGCGACCACTTTGTCGTTCGCGCTATAGTCGCGGCCTTGAAACCCCATGACGCGAGCACGTGCCATGACCGAGCCAAGATAAGGATCTTCGCCTGAACCTTCCGCAATCCTGCCCCAACGCGCGTCACGAGCAATGTCGACCATGGGCGCGAAAGTCCAGTGCACTCCCGCCGCTCTGGCTTCCGCCGCGGCGATCGCGGACGCGCGTTCGACGCCTGCAGGATCCCAACTCGCCGCTTCGCCAAGCGGAATCGGAAAAATCGTGCGATAGCCGTGAATAACATCGAAGCCAAAAATCATCGGGATTTTCAATCGTGATTGCTCGACAGCGATGCGCTGCAACTCGTTAGTGTTGCGCGCGCCGCGCACGTTTAGAGTCGAGCCGAGCAGGCCCCGGCGTGCCAGGTCGGGATGTTCATCCTTATATCTTCCGTCCGCGTGGCCATCGAGCTGTTGAAGCTGTCCGAGTTTTTCTTCGAGCGTCATCCGCGCGAGCAAGGCATCGATCCTTCGCTCGACTTCATTGGTTCCAGCCCTTTCCGGTTTCCGATCCGGAGCCCGACGTCTTTGTCCCACAACAGGTCCAAAGCCAATTGTGGCAATCAAAAAGAAGCTGAGTAAAAAATGAAACAGTTTGTCGAATTTCATCGATGGCTATGTCCTTGAAGTGTTGCGGAACTTTTGTTTCGTTGAATAGGGGATCGGCTGCCTCTCGACCGATGTGACGAACGCTTGTTTCCTGTTGTTCGCTTTATAAATTCTGGTGGAAACTCAGCCGCCTTCGAACCAGCTTCCCGCCTTAAATTTTGTTGTCCCCAGTCTGTAGGTTTGACAGGGATAGATAGCCCTTGCGTGCTCTCCAGTAACTCGAACATCTGCGCACGGAGTTTCCTAACGACTTGCTGATGTTCCGCACTACTGATTAGGTTTCGCGTCTCGCGCGGGTCAATTTGAATATCGTAGAGCTCGTTGATATCCCAGAGTCCGTGATAATGAATGTACTTGTAGCGGTCGCCGCGGAGTGCGTAGATGGTGGGAGTGTGCGGAAAGGCCCATTCCCAGTAGTACTCATAAAGCAAGTGATCACGCCAGGTTACCTGCTTACCCTGGGCCAGGGGCAGAAAGCTCCGCCCATCCATGTGGTTAGGCGCTCTTAGTCCGGCAGCTTCTAGGATAGTCGGGGCTATGTCGATGTTGGCGACTACTTCGTTTACTACCGTGCCGCCACGGAACAGCTCCGGACACTGCATCACGAGCGGAACGCGCATCGACTCTTCATAAGCAGTTCGCTTATCGATCAGCCCGTGTTCGCCGAAAGCGAAGCCATTATCTCCCATCAGGAAAATCAACGTTGAAGCGAGCATGCCTTTTTGTTTAAGCAGCTCGATCATCTGGCCCACGCCTTCGTCCACCGCGAGTAACGTCTCAGCATAACGCTTGTAGTATTCGGCGATATTCAAGTCACTATGGTAAGGGAAATCGACGCCGTGCCAACTGTTGCGCTGGTTCCTCACCCACATAGGAGCGCCCTGAACGTTCTCGGGATTCATGCTCAGCGGCGGAACGAATTCTTTATCGGAGTACCGTCCGCGGTGTCTTGGAGCCGGGATGAAGTCGGCATGAACAGCCTTGTGGGAAAGGTAAAGCATGAACGGTTTCTTGGCGGACCGCTTCTGAAGCCAATCGAGCGCGTAGCGGTTCAGCTCATCTGTAATATAACCTTTTTGCGGAACTCGCTTTCCGTTCACGTTCAGACCATTCTCATCTGGTAAGTAGCTACCATGTCCTTTGAAGCTGACCCAGTGATTGAAGCCTGGTTGTGGATCATCGATGGGCCCACCCATGTGCCACTTGCCAATGAAGGCAGTCTCGTAACCCGAGCGTTGAAGGTATTGAGGAAAGAAAATCAATCCGTGTGGAACGGGACTGTCGTTATCGACAACGCGATGCCGGTGGGCGTACTGCCCCGTCAAGATCGAAGCGCGCGACGGGGAGCAGAGCGCCGTGGTCACAAAGGCGTTTGACAGGTGTGCGCCGTTACGCGCGAGCGCGTCCAGGTGTGGGGTTTCGAGAAACGGTTGCCCACGTAAAAACCCCATTGCGTCGTAACGCTGGTCGTCAGTAAGAATAAAGATCACGTTGCGAGATTTTCGATCATCGAGTTTTGTCAGGCGCAAATTGTTGGGGCGTTGTGAATGTGACGCAGGGGCTGAAGGTATAAGGACAGTCAGAACAGCGACCAGGATGATTACATTGCGGATTGATTTGGTAAGATTCATTTAATGTTTGGCTTGTTGTTGCCCATAGTTTTGCTCAGCCAGTGCGTCACTCACCCGCTACCGCGGGCTAGTGCTGACCTCATAACTCAGCGGCGCGGTTCGGCGGACAATCAAGCCGATGCCGCCTCAGTAGCAGCCGAATTGCGGGAGGCTGCTTCATTGATCCGGCTGGGCAAGCGTGACGATGCAGAACTCATTCTACGTCGATTAATTTCAGTTGCGCCACAGAATCCTGACGCTCGCAACCTCCTCGGAATTGTTCTGGACCAACGGGGACAATTCAAAGATGCAGAACGCGAATACCGGGCAGCGCTTCGTTTCGACCCCAATGCGATATCGCCGCTCGCCAACTTGGGGATTTTGCTAGGGCGCACCGGGCGATCCGATGAAGCGATAAAATCCTTTGAGGCCGTTCTCACCCGTTCCCCGGATCATCCTCAGGCAACGCTCAATCTAGGCCTACAGCTGGTTACGCGCGGCGACTATGCTCGAGCCGTTTCAGTGCTGGAGCGCACTCGCCAACTCGGACTGGATGGGTACGAAACACGTCAGAACTTGGGTGTCGCCCTCTATAACTTGAAACGCCACGACGAAGCTGTGACTACTCTTGAATCAGCGTTCGTGCTCTCACCGAACTCCGCCGAGCCGTTGTATTACCTTGGACTAATTGCCTGGGCGCGCGGTCAAGACGAGGCGGCCCATGAATTCTGGAAAAGAGCGCTGACACTGCGAGCTGAGTTTGCCGCCGCCAATTTCATGCTTGGCGAGCTGTTCGCCAAACGCAAAGATTATTCAACCGCAAAGAATTACTACGAAAGAGCCTTGTCTCAGGACTCCGAAAAAGCCGTTTATCATATCCGGTTAGGCGGAGCGTTCTTGTATCTCCGTAATGTCCACAGTGCTTTTGAAATTTTTAAGAATGCGTCTGAACGATTTCCCCAGGTTGCCGAGATTCACTATTTTCTTTCCATTGCAGCCCGAACCGGGGGCCAATCGGATCTTTCGTTGACCGCCGTGAGAAGGGCTTTGGCAATCAATCCTGACTATGCTGATGCTCTCGCTTTATTTGGCGCAATCTTATTAGACAAGGGCAACCTCGTCGACTCCGAAAGGCTCTTTCGAAGAGCGCTACTCACCAACAACGATCACTATAACGCCAACTACCATTTGGGCCGTCTGCTCGTAAAACAAAAAAATTACGTCGAAGCGCTACCGCTGTTACAACGGGCTAGTAAAATTTTGCCGGAAAATGCCGAGGTTCATTATCAGCTCTTTCTGACATATTCGCGGTTAGATCGCAAAGCAGACGCGCGTCAAGAACTGGAGATGTTCAAAAGACTGTCACGAGGAGACAAAAAATAAGCGGGAAGACGGTTCATCGTTCTTCCCGCCCGGTGCCATTATCTAGTTAAAAGCTGAGGCGTATTTGGAATTCGCCGACTCTCCCCGACAATGCGCTTGTGGCCGTGCCAAATCTGTTCGATTGAACCCGAGTCGAATCAGTATTGGAGGTGAAGGGAGATAGGTTCAGTTGGTTGAAGACATTGAAGAAATTGAAACGCACGTTTAAGCTAGCGCGCTCTCCACTCCAAGCGCCCAATCCAAAATCCTTCGCTATCGAGATATCCGTCGAAAAGTAACGAGGCCCTCGGAAGCGATTTCGGCCGATACCCGGACGATTTGCAAAGGGATTATTCCCAGCGAGCGTTGTGCCGAAAAAAGCTGGGCCACCGCCAGGGAAGATTCCGCCAGGCTGAAGGAAATTATCGTTTGTATTCTCGAGTGGTTGTTGGCCGGTAAAACTTGTCGGACGAACATCTCCGAAAACCCTCCCATTCGGGGCTCTGAGTTCACCGAAAAGCTTAGGCGTCCAGGGGAATCCCGTGTTCCAGCTCGTGATCCCAGCAAGCTGCCACCCGCCGAGTAGCTTCCCCGCCATTGTACTTCGATTACTAAACAGGGGAATGTCCCACACTCCAGACATCACAAAAGCATGAGTGACGTCAAAGTCAGACGGGCCGCGCTCTTCCCTCTGGTCGATCGGGAAAGACTGGTTCGTACAGCCACATGGCCCCTCGAACGATGTCGTGTCTATGCTCTTACTCCAACGATAGTTCGCGTCAAAGGAGAATTGCTTTGCCAAGCGACCCTGCAGACGCGTTATCAGTGCGTTGTAATTTGAGTTGACATCTGGGCTGGCAAAGTAGGCAGCCCCGATATTTGGATTCTGAGTGGGAGCAGTGAAATGCAGCGGAAGAATCCTGACAAAATGGCGACCTTGACTCCCTTGATAACCCACGGTCGCGACCAGATCGGACGGCAATTCATACTGGCCCTCCAGCGAGTATCGCATTACATAGGCTGTGTCCAGATCTTGAGGCGAGCCATAAATTTCAACGGCTCCGAGATTTGGTAAACCGGTCGCCGGGTTCGTTCCTCCGCCAAGATTGGGGTTCGCGGGATATCCGAAGATCGTGCCGTCGCTGCTGGCCACGAAGGCAATCTGACCATCAAAAAATGGAGTTCCGAACCCGTCAGCTGCTCCGGCCGTTCCACAACAGAGGTTGAACAAAGCTCCGTTGGGTGGATTGCGGCGGGCATTGGCGAGCAAGGCATTCGCCAGGCGATCATATCCGATCCCGCCACCGCCGCGAATAACGAGTTTCTCGTCAAACATTTTCGGACTGTATGCAAAAGCGATTTGCGGTCCGAAATTGTTCAGATCCTTTTTGTACAGTTCTTTATCGGTTGTGATCCGAGCGCCTGCCAAGCCATTGTCTGGACCAAGCAGCAAATTGCCTATCACTCCGTCTGAAGCTGTGACCGAACTGAAATATGACCACCGCAGTCCGAGGTTCAGCGTTAGGTTTGGCCGGAATTTCCAGTCGTCCTGGACAAAAAAGGCGAGTTCGCCAGTATGAAACTTAGTGTTGTTGGGCGACGGCTTGCCTTCCAGAGTTGCCGACACCTCTTCGAATATAGGTGTGCCGTTGGCGAAATTCCAAAGACGATGAAACGAATACTTCGGTCGGGCGCCACCAACCTCGCCGTTACTATTCAAATCGCGACGATAGTCTCCTCCGATCTTTAGAACGTGATTACCGACAACGCTGGTAAAGACATCACGGAAATCTAGTTGTTTTTCGTCAATCACTCCTGGCGTATTTGGACTTCTTGGAAATCCAAAACGTAAGCGGTTGCTGAAAAAACCCTCGATTTCGATGCGCGGTAAACCGAAGTCCGAACCAGGATTTGTTTTTGTTTCATCAAATCCCCAACGCGTGATACTAGCCCTCGCTTCGTTTGTTTTAGTGGGCGAAATCATCCTGTTATAAATAAGGGCGTACGCATATGTCAGACGTTCGGAAATGATATCGGCCTGAGGACGGCTCTGAGCATCTCTATCTGAGCCAGTCGCTCTATTCGGCACGATAAAGGAAGTAAAAGTGAGCCGGTTGTCTTCATTGGGCTGATAATCAATGCGCGTGACATATTGATTGCCTCTGAAACTTGTTGGGTTGGTTAACTGAGCAAGCTGCACATCAGCGACTCCATCGAATCCTCCGCCTGTTGGGTTGGCAAACGTTGGCACATAGGTGCCGAACGTCCCGGTGATTGATCCAAGATCCAATCCATTACCCACTACCTGACAGGGAACGAATACTTCCGCACAGGTTGTCGGAAGGAGCTGCAAAATCCGTGGTACCACTCCATTGGACGAGATGATTCTTCCCGTTAGAGTGCCTCCGCGAAGAGCAAGAATGTTCGATCGAAACTCGGGCGTTTCCACCAGCGACGTAAAGGTATTATTGGTGTTCTCGGTTAACCCTTCATACGCAAAGAAGAACCACAGTTTGTTCTTGCCACTGTAAGTCGACGGACCGCCTTCACCAAAACGAGGAAGGTGCACCGGGCCCCCGAAACTTCCGCCAAAAGTTTTATATTTTCGTTCAACGCGAGTAGGGCCATCCGTTGAGATAGTGCCGATGCGCGCCGGCAACTTATTGAAGGCATTTAGAGATGGGTCATTAATCTTTAAAAACCCGCTACCGTGCCATTCGTTAGTGCCGTTTTTGGTAACTACTTTGACTTGCGCTCCGCTATTTCTGCCGTCCTCCGCCGAATAGGTGGATGAAACTACCGAGACTTCTTTGATACTTTCCTGGCTGGGCGTAATTACCGCGCCACCGCCCCACGTCTGGCTATTAACGCTAGTGCCGTCTATCTGGTAGTTGTTTGAGGACACGCGCTGTCCATTAGCGGAAATCGGAATTACGTTCTCCGTTGCAAAAATTGAATTATTTGATCCGCCCGGACCTGACGTATTGGGGAGCCCGACCGAGTTTCCGTTTGCGGCTCGGGAACCTGTGCCGAAAACACCTGGTGTCAGTCGCGCCAATTCATAAGGATCGCGCCCAGCTTGCGGTAAGCGCAGTATCTCTCGAGTCGTGATAACCTTTCCCACGTTGGCATCTTCAGTTTGAAGGATCGCGGCATCGTCTGCTGTTACTGTTACGGTTTCGGTTACGGTCCCTTCGCTGAGCTCCACGTCAAGACCCGTGGCCGTTTCGGCTTTGACTTCTACGTTGTCAAATGTTTGTTTCTTGAAACCGTCGCGCTCGACAGTAACTGTGTATCGTCCGGGAGCGAGCGCGGAGAAACGATAAAAGCCCGAATCAGTCGTTTTGGCTTGTTGAGTTTTTCCGGTTTCATTGTTCACCAGGTTCACTGTTGCGTCAGTAACGACGGCCCCGGCGCTATCGGTAACCGTTCCTTGAATGCTCGCGTTGAATTGTGCGCTTGCATCAACCGCTGCACACAAGATAAGAATGAGACCAAAAAAACCACGCGGGACAAGTAGATTTGCTAAACGCATTTTCTTAACCTCCGTGGAAATGTGACCTAGACGAGCGGATGTTGGACTACCCTGATTCAGTAAACTCGCGTCAAGGTTCGGGGAACGATTTAAGACGATCGATACCTCTTGGAGGCGCGTCAGCTCAAACCGTTTGTTGACGCTTGTTTGCGCGGCAACACCGAGCAATTGGGGTGTGACCAGTACGAGATATGATGCCCTGAAAAACGGAAAACTTCAATAATGTATTTCCGGTGAGAGTCTGCTAAGCTTAGCCATTCCAAATAGGTCTAAAGCACTTTGATGTCCGGCAGCTTAGCTTGTCGAATCTTGACGACAAACTGAAGTTTGGGGGACCGGCATCCGATTACCAAAGAAGGGAAACTTAAGAATGCGACCTGCAACGTTGATCTGCGGCATTACCATGCTGGCGATTCTCGCTGGTGCGTGCGTCTCCGGAACCCAACCCACGAACACGGATACGGCCAGAAAAAAGAAAGGTCCAAATGACCCCATCAGCATCGGGTTTTCCATGGACACTTTGAAAGAAGAGCGTTGGCAGCGCGACAGGGATCTCGTCGACAAGCGCTGTAAAGAGTTGGGTATGCAACTGAATGTGCAGGTGGCAAACAGCGACGACAGTCTCCAGATTAAGCAGGCTGAGAATCTGCTTACGCAGGGCGTTGACGTTTTGATTGTCGCGCCGCATAACGGTGATATTGCCGCCGCGATTGTCGAGGCAGCGCATCGACAGGGCGTTCCGGTTATTGCCTACGACCGTTTAATCAAAAACTCGGATTTGGACCTTTACATTTCTCATCAGGTGGTCAAGATCGGTGAGATGCAGGCACAATACCTGCTCGACCACGTCAACAAGAAGCCGGCAAATTTTGTGATTGTCGGTGGCTCTCCTACGGACAACAACGCGTTACTTTTGCATCAGGGGCAGATGAATGTACTCAAGCCTGCGGTCGATCGCGGCGACGTTAAGATCGTAACGGACCAATACGCGAAAGAGTGGCAGGCGAGTGCTGCATTGAACATTGTCGAGAATGCTCTGACGCAATCGAATAATCAGGTTGATGGTGTTGTGTGTTCGAATGATGGAACAGCTCGCGGTGCCGTGCAGGCTCTGGAAGGACAGGGACTTGCAGGAAAAGTCTTGGTGTCGGGCCAGGACGCCGACCTTGCTTCTCTGAAATTGATCGTCGAAGGCAAACAGACGATGACGATCTACAAGGCGATCCAACCGCTCGCCTATGGAGCAGTCGATGCTGCAATCAAGCTTGCACGCGGCGAAAAAGTAGCGACGAGTGACACGATCGATAATGGTCGCAAGCAGGTACCGGCGATCTTGCTCGAACCAATTGCTGTCGATCGCAACAACCTGGTCGACACTGTCGTGAAAGATGGATATCAAACGCTGGAGCAGATTTGCGCCGGGTTACCACCAGAAAAATGTCCTAAAAACTAAGAGCAAGTCCAATGTCCAACGTCCAAAGTCCAACGCCCCGTAAGGTAACTCCGATTCTCACCTTGGAGGTGCGTATGACGAAAATCAAAAGGTTCGAGGAAATCGAATCATGGAAGAGAGCGCGCAAACTAGCTAATGCAGTCTATAAGATTACTTCGACTGGAAAGTTCGCACAGGATTTTGGTCTCAAGGATCAAATACGTCGCGCATCGTTATCGATCCTCTCAAATATTGCCGAAGGCTTTGAACGCGGCGGAGATCAGGAGTTCTTGCAATTCTTAGCTATTGCCAAAGGATCCTGCGGAGAATTGAGAGCGCAACTTTACGTCGCGCTCGATCAGAATTACTGTTCTGAAGAGCACTTTCAAACCCTATCCGGAACTGCAATTGAGGTTGGCCAGTTGATTTCAGGGTTAATGAAATATCTGAAACAATCCGATCTTCGCGGAAGCAAATATCGATAACAATCAGAGACGTTGGACTTTGGACGTTGGACTTTGGACGAATAGTTTATGGGCCCCACAAGATCAACAGCGTTTCTCGAAATGAGAGAGATTACGAAAGTCTTTCCGGGGGTTCGTGCCCTGGATGGCGTGAGTTTCGATCTCCATCGCGGCGAGATACACGCGCTCGTCGGTGAAAACGGCGCCGGCAAGTCCACGCTGATGAAAATCCTCGGCGGCGTCTATCCGTATCCCGACTATGGTGGCCAGATCCTGATCGAGGGCCAGGAACGAAGATTCACCGGCGTGCGAGACGCGGAGAAGGCGGGCATCGCGGTTATCTACCAGGAACTGTCGCTCGTAAAGGATATGAGTATCGCCGAGAATATTTTTCTCGGCCGCGAGCCCAGTAAATATGGAGTAATCCGCCGCGAAGAGTTGTACCGCCGCGCGCGAAAGTTATTGGCCGGCGTCCACCTAAATCTCGATCCGCAAACGCCAATTCGCAATCTCGGTTTAGGCCAGCAACAACTGGTGGAAATCGCGAAAGCCCTCTCGCACGAAGCTCAAATCCTCGTGTTGGATGAACCCACCGCCGCGCTCACCGATGCGGAAGTTGAGACTCTCTTCGGCATCCTCAATAAGTTGCGCGACAGAGGCGTGGGAATGATTTACATTTCGCACAAGTTGAACGAGGTCTTCCGCATCAGCAACCGCATTACCGTATTGCGTGACGGCAGAACTGTCGGTACCGATCAAACCAGCGATCTGACTCAAGCAAAAGTGATCGCCCGCATGGTCGGCAGGGAGGTCGGCGACATTTTTCCAGTTGTCGATCACGATCGTGGAGATGTAGTCTTCGCAGCGAGCAATATCTCAGTTGAAGATCCGGTTGTAAAAGGCAAGAAACTTGTTGATGACGTCAGTTTCTCCGTCAGACGAGGTGAGGTACTCGGCATAGCAGGCTTGATGGGCGCCGGACGGAGCGATCTGCTGATGGCAATCTTTGGAGCCCATCCCGGCAACGTCTCTGGCTTGATCGAAGTCGGCGGCCGTCGTGTTCTAATCAAGAGCGCAGGTGATGCAATCAGACACGGCATCGGTTTTGTCACTGAAGATCGCAAGCGGTTTGGACTGGTGTTGGATCAGTCCATTTTGAACAACATGACTCTCGCCGGATTGCGTCGACTCTCCGGCCGCTTCATCACCAGTATCGACGCTGAGGCTGCTGCGGGCGAGCGTACGATGAAAGATCTGCGCGTGAAAGCGAACTCAGTATTTACAGAGGCTGGTACACTCTCGGGCGGAAACCAACAGAAAGTCGTCCTTGCGAAGTGGTTATTGACGAACCCGCGCGTGTTGTTTCTCGATGAGCCGACCAGAGGAATCGACATAGGTGCGAAGCAGGAGATTTATTCGCAGATTAACCGGCTGGCTCGATCGGGGTTGGCTATTGTGCTGGTGTCATCAGAATTGCCGGAAGTGCTCGGACTCTCTGACCGCGTTATCGTTTTGCATGAAGGACGCATGACGGGCGAATTCACACGAACTACTGCCACGCCTGAGAACGTAATGGCCTGCGCGACTGGACACATGCAGCAAGCTGCTTGATCAAATGGACACTGAAGCAAACAACCCGCCTGTTGACCGACCGCCAGCAACATCTGATTTGGTTGCAGCGACGGAGCAAGCTGAGACTCAGCAGACACGCATCGGCAAGTTCAAGATTCCTACCGACACGCTTCGTGCCTATACGATGTTGTTTGCTTTGATCGCAATCTGGATCTTCTTCCACTGGTCGACTGACCAAATTTTCTTGAGCCCACGCAACTTCTCTAACTTAATGCGGCAAACCGCGGTTACCGGGATTCTCGCGGTCGGCATGCTGATGGTCATTATCACCGCGCAGATCGATCTCTCCATCGGGTCGGTAGTCGGGCTCGCGGGCGGCATCGCTGCCATGGCCCAGGGATGGTTGGGATGGGGTCTTGTCCCTTCCTTGGCGATCGGAATTGGTGTTGCGATTGCGATTGGTGCTCTACAAGGGGCATTAACTGCTTACGTCAACATTCCTGCTTTCATTGTTACGTTGGGTGGGTTGCTAGCGTGGCGCGGCGTGGTTCTTGGCCAGACCAAGGGAGAAACGATTCCTATTCAGCTGCCCGGGTTCAAGGCGATCGGCCAGAATTACGTTGGGCCAACAGTCGGTTGGGTGATTGTAGCTGTGGCGATTGCCGGAATTGTTTTTATAAACATCTCACGCAGTCGAGCTCGACGGCGGCATGGACTTGAAGCAAGTTCGCTCGGCGCGACTTTGGCTCGCATACTACTTCCGTGCGCGGTAATTGCCGGGTTCGTCTTCATGATGAACTCGTATGAGATTGCTCCCGGTGTGTACGCTGGAATGCCGAATCCCGTAATTATCTTTCTCGCCATAGCGCTTGCCGGAGCGTTTCTGACTCAGAACACGGTGTTTGGTCGTTATCTTTATGCGATCGGCGGCAACCCTGATGCAGCGAGGCTTTCGGGAATAAACATTCGCAAGCACATTCTGGCAGTATTCTGCATCATGGGTGCGCTGTCAGGCGTGGCAGCGATCATTTATACGGCGCGAGTCGGAAGTGCTTCTCCTGATGCGGGGGCCCTGCTGGAGCTCGACGCAATCGCGGCTTGCGTCATCGGCGGTACGAGCTTGATGGGTGGCCGCGGTACGGTTTTCGGAGCAGTTTTAGGTGCCTTAATTATGGCCAGTCTCGATAACGGCATGTCGCTCGAGCGGGTTGAGCCTTACATGCAGAACATTATCAAGGGCGCGATTCTGGTTGCGGCGGTAGGTTTGGATATGGCGGGCCGCAAACGCGGGTAAAAAAACTCGCCGCGGATAACGCGGATGAACGCGGATACGAATTAGAAAGAAGAATTGATTGAGACTGTAACGCTCCTTTTTCTTGATTATTCTGTCTTATTCGCGTTTATCAGCGTAATCCGCGGCTAGTTTTTTCTTATGACTGCACTTATTATTCACGGGCACTTTTACCAACCTCCTCGCGAAAATCCCTGGACAGGAAAAGTTGAGCAAGAGATCGGTGCCGCTCCTTACCACGATTGGAACGAACGGATTCACGCCGAATGCTATGCGGCCAACGCGTGGGCAAAAGTCATTAGCGCAGGCACCGAGCACACAATCAATAACTATGAGCACATAAGTCTCAATTTCGGTCCAACTTTGATGTCGTGGCTTGAACGACATCATCTCCCAACCTACGAACGAATCCTCGAAGCCGATCGCTTGAGCATTGCAGCGCGCGGAGGGCACGGCAATGCGATCGCGCAGGCGTACGGCCACGCAATTCTTCCGCTTTGCAACGACAGGGATCGCTTGACTCAGGTGTTGTGGGGTATAGCCGATTTCAAACATCGGTTCAAGCGGCAACCTGAATCGATTTGGTTGCCGGAAACTGCCTGCAATAACTCGACTTTGGACCTTTTAATTGAGCAAGACCTGCGTTTCGTTATTCTGGCGCCGCATCAGGCAGCGCGCTACAAGCTGCTGGGAAGTGACGAGTGGCAGTCAGGCGACGTAAATACCTCGCAAGCCTATCGCTACGTTCATCAGGATGGCTCAGGTCGTTCAATTGCGATCTTCTTTTACGATGGACCAGCATCGCGAGCGATCGCGTTCGACCGTGCATTGTCTTCCAGCGAAGTTCTAGTGCAAAAGTTCAAAGAAGCTGCAACGAGAGGGCCAATGGTGAACGTAGGCACTGATGGAGAGACATACGGCCATCACTTCAAATTTGGCGACCTTTGCCTCGCTCATACGATTGAAATTGAAGGCCCGCGCGCCGGGTTTGAAATGACGAATTACGGACAATTTCTCGATCAGCATCCGGCCGAAGCTGAAGTGGAGATCGCTGAAGGCCCACAGGGCGAAGGCACTTCGTGGAGTTGTATTCACGGCGTTTCTCGTTGGACTCGCGACTGTGGATGCCACACAGGAGGAGCGGAAGGTTGGAAACAGGCTTGGCGTGGGCCACTTCGAGCCGCGTTGAACCTGCTCAGCGATCATGCTGCCGTACAATTTGAAAACGCCGGGGCGGACTTGTTCATAGATCCCTGGGATGCGCGGAATGCTTACATTGAAGTCATACTCGATCCGCTGGCTCGCGAGGAGTTCCTTCGATGTAACGGGAAGTACGCACTATCACGTGCAGATGCGGGCCGTGCGATTGGCTTACTTGAGATGCAGCGCTATGCACTGCTGATGTTTGCAAGTTGCGGTTGGTTTTTTTCGGAGATTTCGGGAATCGAGAGCGTGCAGGTGTTGAAATACGCTGCTCGCGTTATTGAATTGACGGAAGAGTTGAAGTTGCCGTCTGTGCGCGAGAAGGTTCTGGAAATTCTCGCAGACGCGAAGAGTAATCGAATCGACGGCGGCAGTGGCGCCGACATTTACCGCAAATTGGTGGCAGACTCCGCAGGAGTCAAATGTTTATAGAGTTAAAAACGAACTTCATTCCAACCGTTCGAAGGAACGGATAGGACCTTCAGTTGTCAGAATTCTTCCGCTCTCCGCTCCTTCGAACGGTTTGATGGACAGGTATTGCTAGTCTATAAACATTTCACTCCTACGGAGTGATGCAATGATCAAATCTAACCAAAGTAATCCGCAACCGCACAGTCGCGAGAAAAAAAGGGACTCACGTCAATTCTCACCAACATTCGGCGATATTGATCTGCACCTTTTCGGAGAAGGTAAACACGAACGCATCTACGACAAACTGGGCGCGCATCCGATGACTCACGAGCGGCGTCGTGGCGTCGCTTTCGCGGTTTGGGCGCCGCAGGCCTCAACTGTCAGCGTTGTCGGCAATTTCAACCAATGGGACGGCTCGAAAAATCCGATGCGCCGCTTAGGCCGGAGCGGCGTGTGGGAGCTCTTTATTCCCAGACTCAAGACAGGCGAACTGTACAAATTCGAGATCAAGAGTCCCGGCCTGGGTACTTTTCTAAAGGCGGATCCCTACGCCTTCATGATGGAAGTGCCGCCTGACACTTCTTCCATCATCTTCAAATCAAAATATCGTTTTCGCGATCGGGCTTGGCTACGTAAGCGAGCTAAGCGTCAACACTTTCGCCAGCCGCTTTCAATTTATGAAGTTCACTTCGGATCCTGGAGACGTGTCGCTGAGGAAAATAACCGGCCTTTTACTTATCGCGAAATGGCCGAACCTCTCGCCGCTTACGTTCAGGAGATGGGGTT
>DATEDU010000009.1:0-8919 GCA_035281525.1 Pyrinomonadaceae bacterium
GGCCCATTGCATTCGCGTCGACGACGCTGACATCGAAACGTTGCGCGAGACGCGATCGAAGGTCGCACATTGTCCGAAGTCGAATGCGAAGCTGGGCCACGGACGAGCGCCGTTCGCGAAGTTTCTTAAAGCGGGAGTTGCGGTCGGATTCGGTAGCGATTCCGTCGCGAGTAACAACACCTGCGACATTCTCGAGGAAGCACGATTCGCGGTCCTGCTCTCGCGTGCCGGTGAAGCGAATACGCTGATCACGGCGTCCGAAGCATTGACGACAGCGACACTCGGCGGGGCGGGTTGCATGGATCTCGATGGTGAGATCGGAGAGTTACGCGAGGGCGCGCAGGCAGATCTCGTAGTCTTGTCGTTGAACGGCCCGCATCAAATCCCAAACCACGACACGGCAGCTACGGCGATCTTCGCGTCGTCGGGACGCGATGTGATACTGACTGTGATTGCGGGACGTGAAGTGTTTCGCGATGGTCGCGTCGTAGGCGTTGACGAGGAACGCCTACGCGCGCGAATGAATGAAATCAGTGAAAAGCTATCTGCCGGCCATTAAGTTTCATGAACCACACCGCTTGGGTGTTCGTGTGCGTGAGTCAAATGGAGAAGTGTGCGATCACGGGTGAATTTGAATTAGGAGAAGGACAATTGCCGCCAAGTAAAGCATTTTATTTTTTCTTCATTATTGTTTTAGCGGTAGCCGCGACACGTGGCTACGCTCAGAATCCGCGGGCAAAGGTTGACCGGCGGACCATCACGCCAAATAGCGTTACTCCAGAACTTTATTCAGACAATCTGTCGTTGAAGATTACGCTCATGAATTTGCCGGGCGCCAAGAGTGCGGCGAGCTACTGGCAATTCGAGTACAAGATTTATTTCGTCGCGGAAGCGGAGTTTGAAAAAACTATTCGGCAACTCAAGAAAGAAGGCAAAAATCGGGAACTGAGACCAGAGTACTTTCCGAACAAGACACTACTCGCTGAAGGAAAACTTGATAAACGTGACTTGAGCACGCTTCAGACACGAACGTTGATTCGCGACGGCATCGAATTCAAACGTAAAATACCAACCGAACAACAAACCCCGTTTTCCAGCATTCTCAGTTTCTATTCCATCAAGATTCATGATGGGGATCTGAAGAAAGACGTTTATCAATCGGATTCGTTCATAGTTCCTCCTTTCGATACCGATTCTGATGACAAAAGTAACTTCTTGCCTCGCTCACATGTTTACCTGAATTTCTACCTTTCGCCGGAAGGCGCTTTATACCGGTCGAATCGAAAGAGTGCCAGCGAGACAACTGAGTGGAAACCAAACTGAAGCGCTAACTGGATTCCAAATTACTATCTATGTCCTCTCTTTCACACCCAAACGACGATCCCGGTCTGAAAACTGATCCAGCTTCTGTCTTGAATACCCCGACAACCGCGAACAGTCGGAACACGATTTGGATCATTTCTTTGGCCGTTCTCTTTGTGCTCGTGTTTTGTGCGGGTTTTGTGTACTTCTATTTGAGCCGCCAGGCAAAGCATGCCTCAGCGCTTCCAACCGGAACCGGTAAGCCGCTTCCTTCTGCGCAATTGGTCGACGAGTCGAATCAAGTACTACCGGATTCTGAGCTGAGAAGGGGAAGGCTTATTCTGGTGTTTGTAACAACTGATTGCGATGCCTGCGAGAAGGAGTCTGAATTTCTGAGAACAGTTGTGGGGAAGCATAGTAATATGCCGTTCTATGGCGTAGTTTCCTTTGGAGACAAGGAGAGTTCTTTGCGTGAAGGAAAGGACAAGTTCCCGTTCAAGCTCCTATATGATGAGCATCATCAGCTTGCCGGGAGCCTGGGTATAGCTAGAGTGCCCATCAAGCTCTTTGTCGAGGACGGACTAATCAAAAAATCATGGGGCGGAGCGACGATAGACGATCAAGCGAAGGCAGCGTTCGTTAAATGGCTCGAGGAGCAAAGGTAATTAACAAACGTTTTACTGCAATGGTTCATAATTTAATTCGATTAAGTTTACTCATCGCCAGCATTCTGCTCGGACCCATATTGTTCGGCTGCGGTCTAGTGCAGGCGCAAGAAACGCGGAAGGAGATCAAGACCTCGCCTGAGGCAAAGGTGCGAGACGAGCAGAGGCAGCAGCAGATTCTAAGAATCCTTGCGATACTTCGCGCCACCAGTGATGGAGCTAAAGATTGGGACGACGCTGCTGCGGCGAGCAAAACTCAGGCTCAAATCGCGGATCTGATGTGGGACTTCGATGCGGAAGCAGGGCGCTCCTACTTGATAAAAGCATGGGATACGGCCTCTCGAATTGAGTATGCCAAGACACAGTCAAGCTCGCGTTACCGCAACACGTCGTTGCGCACTATGACTGGTCGTGAAGTGATTCTAGTAGCCAGGAGACGAGCCCCGGATCTTGCTCAGAAGTGGCTGGATCAGATCGCAAACTACGTTGAATCTGATCGGGGCAAAGAAGCGCGCGGCATCTTTGATGATCGCACTGCACGAAGTGCTGTGCTGCTTCAGATGTCGCTACAGATCCTGAATGATGATCCGCAAGCCGCTGCTGGCATGGCAATAGAGAGTCTTAGCGATGGCATCTCATTTGGGTTTCAAGAAGTCCTTGTTAGGCTTCATGAGAAGGATTTTGAGCTTGCTCAGAGAGTTTTTCTGTCAGCCCTTGCGAGACTACGAACGGTTGGGATGTCAGACCCCAACGAATTGCTAATTCTAAATGCTTATCTCTACACGCCCGGACGCACGATGGCCGCTAACACTGGCGACGATCCAAGCAGGATTGAATTCGCGGTTGGTCGGAACCGCCCGAGAATCGTCCCTGCGGCGCAATTGAATCCCGCCCTTGCCACGGAGTTCTTGAATCTCGCGGCGGATTTGCTTCTTACGGCCCAACTCCCTTCGACCACTTCAAATCCACCGATAACAGCGCGCGCGCAAATCACAACGATGTCCTCGCTGCTGGACAGAATCGCGCAGATTTCTCCGGACAAAGGAGCGATGCTTGCACAGCGGCTGCAAATGCTCACGGCTGAAGCGAAGTTTAGTTCAACGCGCGCTGAACTTCCGGAAGGACACATTGAATCAAAACCAGGAGAAAGCGCACCGGAGTACAACGAGCGCCGAGTGGATTATCTGGAAAAGCTTGCTGAAAAGGAGACGACAACGCTTAGTCGTGACGTCGCCTATGCTAAGGCTGCACTAGCTACTACTGTCACCGCATACCAGCGAGGCTGGGAGATTGCCACGAAGATCGACGACGATCGACTTCGCGCAAATGTGCGGAATTGCCTCATGTACCGAGCCACCCTTCATTTCTTAAGTCGTAACGACACGGACAAAGCGTACGAGCTGATCGGGAAGAACACTGATGCCCTCCAACGGGCTGCAAGCCTAGTTGTCGGTGCGCAGAGGCTGTTAACGGCCAAAGACGCACTTCGTGCCAGCGAATGGTTGAACGAAGCGCGAGTATTGATCAAAAGGACTGACCCTGAAGAGGGTGCCGCGCGCGTCGCCTTTGGTATCGTCTCGACTTACGGAAAGTTCGACAGACTCATGGCGTTCGACGCTCTTTCGGAAGCAGTTCGATTATTAAACAAAACAAAACTCACCTCGCTGGATCAAGACCGAGTTCCTTTGTTTAGAAGGTTTTCCGGATTCGAAATAGCGGACTTTAGTTATGGTACTGAAGGATTCAGTTTGAAGGCTGCAATCGATGTCTTTGGTCCAAAAGAATTCGACGATGTGCTTACCAGCATTACGAAAATCACTGCCACCGATCTTCGTGGTGTCGCAGTTTTAGAGCTCTGCCGAAAATACCTGCTCGCGAAACCTGCTCGTACGATTTAGCGTCTTGTTTTTCTGGTCCATTAAAGAATGGGGCCTGACATGAGAAGGATTACTCTCCTGACGCTGCCAGGCCCGATGGCCCAAGACTACACCGACGCTGTGATCGCCTCGTCGAAGATCTCCAGCGCGACGTCGACGTTCTCTTTTGTCAGCACCAGCGGCGGCGACCAGCGGATCGTGTTCGCACCCGCTCCGAGAATGATCAAACCCCGGTCAAAACACGCTGTCTCGATACGATCGCGCAATTCCGGTGCTGGTTTCAACGAAGCCTTATCTTCGACAAACTCGACTCCGATCATCATTCCCATGCCACGCACGTCGCCGATGCAGTCGTGCTTCGCTTGCAGTTTTTCCAGACCGGCTTTCAAGTAAGCGCCGACCTCGGCCGCGTTTTGGACCAGGCCGCCTTCGAGTAACTCGATCGTCTTCAAAGCGGCAGCGATGCAAACCGGATTGCCGCCGAACGTCGACGCGTGTGCGCCGGGTTTCCAGTCCATTAGATCCGCCCGCGCAACGCAGGCGCCGATCGGCAGACCCGAGCCGATGCCTTTCGCGATGCAGACCACGTCAGGTTCGACGTCGTAGTGTTCGCAAGCGAACATCTTGCCCGTGCGGCCCATGCCTGATTGCACCTCATCGACTATCAACAATATGCCGTGCTGATCGCAGATGCGGCGTAGTCCTTTTAGAAAAGCTTTCGGCGCCGGGACGTAACCGCCCTCGCCTTGCACAGCTTCGACGACGATCCCCGCAACTTCTTCCGGCGGCGTGGTTGTTTTGAACAGTCGTTCTTCGATCCAGTTGAGTGCGCCTTGCGCCGCGCCGCCGTCGCCGCAGTCAGCGGCACTGAACGGATTGCGAAACTCGTTTGGATAAGGAACATGGACCACGTCGAGCGCCTGGCGTTTGAAGCCGCGTCGCTGCGCTGCTTTCGATGAGGTTAACGAGAGCGAACCGAGCGTGCGTCCGTGGAAGCTGTTAAAGAAGCCGATGAACTTCTCGCGTCCGGTTGAGTGCATCGCGAGTTTCAATGCGGTCTCGACTGCTTCGGTGCCGCTGTTGGCGAAGTGAGTGCGAGTCGGCGATTTGATTGGCACGATCGCGTCGAGCTTTTCGGCGAGTGCGGGCATGTGGCGGTAGTAATAATCGGTACCGCACATGTGGATCAGTTGTGCCGCCTGTTCCTGGATTGCTTTAACGACTTCGGGGTGACAATGTCCGGTCGAACACACGGCGACGCCCGCGTTGCAGTCGAGAAATATGTTGCCGTCAACGTCCTCGACCCACACTCCGCTGCCGCGTTCGGCGACGAGCTTGAACGACGGGCGCGGGTAGGAGGGATTGACGAATTTGGCATCGGCTTCGACGATCTTCTTGCCGTTTGGTCCAGGCAGCGGGGTCTTAACCTCCGGCCGCCGGGGTGGTGCGATTACGCTGGTCGACATCTGCTTAACTCCCTTGTTTATTCGGCTCCGTCCGGGAACCGGGGACAACAACTACAACCGGAAACTCTTCAGTCTCCGCGATTTAAGTAGGTTAGGATTGCAAACAGTAAGACTAGTCGGCGAAGAGGTTCGCGCGCGACTCGAGTGGTCGAAAATGTAAAGGTTGCGGGTTGAACATTGCTTTTGAACGAACGGTTGGATTCTACCAGTGGAGATTAGGCGGGACAAGCTTTACCCTGAATCTTCCCAACCTCTTGTTGCTTCAAAGTTACATCGAGAGGAATCAGATTCTTTTAGCCAATCTAACCCTAACATAATGCAAAATACGTTCAATCGCCGATGAGTTTATTCGTTCTCTTGTTCTCAAATTCCCGGATAAATTCGTCCGGACGTCTGTATGATTCGAGATGATGAACTGCCCCACGAATCCGAAAGCAAGGTCCGATGAAGTACGGACCGCCATAGGAAACATTGATGTCAAAGTAACCGGAAGACGAAGGTGGCTCTTTTTTTCTTCGCATCCATCAGCGCCTCACAGTTCCCGTCCTTCTCATGGAGTTCTTCAGGGGCATTTTGCTCCCTTGCTAATTTGGATTGCCCTTTCAAGTGGTTCTGTTCCGGTGACACGAACGAAATTGTTCCGGTGAAAGCCAGCTGTCCTGAATAATCACGACCTGCTAGGATCGCCCAAGAATGGAGTAGCTAGTTTTGTTGCTGTGGTTGTCACACTGATAGATTGCGCTAGCAATAGTAGGGACGATACTAGAAGAACTACTTTCATAATCACTGCTCTTTCCTTCTCGGACCGTTTTGAGATTGCAGCTTTGGGATTTGTTCTGAAGACGTAGCGAAGCGTCCCGTGATTCTTTGTTGCCTCGTCTGTCGCGGTATCTGTCATTCGCTCGGGCATGCCGAGTTCATGCACCAGCAACACGCTAGGAGTTAACATGTTGTCTTTATCATCGCTCATTACAGAACCAGCGGATTGAGCTGGAACCGATTGAACCAGACCGCGCAGAGTATTTTGTCCGAATCGTTCGCGCGGCGTGTTATGGAAGAGAACGCGTTTCGGCCTAATCTCTCAATCCGCCATCGCGAATGGCGGGCTCGTCCGCGGTGTCAACTTCGCAGTCCACGCCGAGCGCTGTGATTGCCTCCCCCAAGCGGGCCGCTTCTTGTGGGGTTGGCAAACCCAGTGTTACCTCTTCACCTGCAAGTAAGCGATCAACACACTCCTTCGCTGACGTTAAAGAAAGACCCGCTTTCTCCTGAATCATCTTCGTCAACGTTATCTTCTCTAGGCCGGGCTTCCATCGTTTGAGAGTGACTCTTGGCATTTAATTCACCTTGATCTCTATTCTATGAGGAACGTGTCCAGGATTTGCTCCAGTCGTCCTTGTAGCACCCTCGATAAGGACTCTGTTTACGCCTTGTTCCCTTCCAAGCTGTCTGGCGAAATTCTCGCAATTCGCGTAATCCTACAGTGCCCGCACCTGGACCTTGAATATGCATTCCCCGTAAAACCAGCGCATCACCCTCTTTAACCATTTACGGTATACCGTAACGGATTGTTGTACGTGTATTGGTACTTGTCTGCCGCATCGTCCGCGAAGTCGTAGAGTTCGTCTGGCCCTCCTGTGAATTCATCGGGTGAAGTAAATCTCCCTTGCGTCGACGCGTAGTATTTCGCGAGGAAGTAATCCAGCCCCGTCTCACCGTCCCGTTCCTTGTGGGTTAAAAACGGATAATCGATTCAACAGGAAGCGTATTCAGTTGCTGGAAGCGCGATGAGTCGAGGCGATTCTATCGAGTAAGCGCATATAGAACGGATCGATATACCCGAACAGAAAGTCTCGGTTGGCAACGTACACACCATCACCGATTACTCCCCTTCAATGCCAGTGGAAGCAGCGACGTCTAAAACCTCTTCGTTTCCATGGAAGAGTTGCTCGGCATTAGCGACAGCTCACAACGTACTAAGCGCGGCCCCAAGTCTCAACTTGAACGCCAACTCGAAGCCGTCGCAACCCTACCGCGCCATCAACAACAGAAGATTCTCGCCGTCGTCGAAGCAATGATCGCTCATCACGGCGAACGGTGAGATATTTTCCTG
The DNA here is from genome assembly GCA_035281525.1 of Pyrinomonadaceae bacterium. GTDB lineage: Bacteria > Acidobacteriota > Blastocatellia > Pyrinomonadales > Pyrinomonadaceae > PSRF01. The sequence goes on from DATEDU010000009.1 coordinate 7,424, forward strand.
AACAACTTTTCCGCTATGAACGCCAGCAAGAGCGATGATACTGCGGCAATCAGAATGTCAGCTATTAGCCCTTGCCAAACAATCGACATGCCTCCGACGAAACCACCCCACCAACCGAGTGTCAACGGTACTCCGAACGGTGCACTGAAGTCACAGCATGGAGGGTTCGTGCGCGAATAGTCAACAATATTCGCAATTGCGAAAAGCACCATGCCACAGATAAAGACTAGTACAAACAGTTTCCGCTGCATGCTCAAGGCTTCCAATTAGATTCGGTGCCAGGTCGCACATTTATGATAAGCCGATGTGGTCCCCAAGCGTCCCTTGGTTTATCGTGGCCGGTCCTGGTCGGCGCGGTTGGGTCGCGCAGTTTGCGGGCCTGGTTTTCCAAATCGACGGCATGTGTGTTTGAAGATCCAACTACATGTCCCCAGCGCGCTTCCACATGAGCTGTCTCATGCGCGAGGACATCTGAAAGAACTAGTTGATGGTGATTTCCATCAGACATTATGGCCGCTGGAAGTTTGCCGGGGTCAGTTTTTGGATCCAGCAGATATATGGTGGCTCGACCGTGCTGGTCCACGTACGCCGCGCCCGGAGACACTCCGTTCGCTCTATCAACCGTGCCGATTACTGCCTTACCACCTTGTAATTCTACTTCAGTGCCATTGGGAACAATTTGAATCTGTGCTGCAAACTTATCGTTGATTACTCTGGCGAAACTGCCCGCCACGTTGTTGACTTGCTCAAACGGTTTGCTCTTGCCATCGGGCCCATTTGTGTAAATGCCAACGTAGTACTTCCCATCTTTGCCTTTATTCTCGTAAAGGTAAGTTGCCGCTTCTTTCCCCACCGCTTGCTTGATGAGTTCCAATTTTCTTTTTCGTTCAGCCTCATCACCGGTCAGCTCTATTGCTAGGCCCTTCGGGTCAACCAGCTTGAGAGGATTGTTTCGAACATAGCTGTAGAGATTGAAGCGCTGTGGATCGAGCATCATCTCCTTTTGAAAGAACAGCGGGTCAGGACTGGTAAAACGTCCTTGAGTCGACGAGTAGTACCGCGCCCCGAAGTAATCCAGCCCCGTCTCGGTGTCCCGTTCCTTTTGGGTGAACTGCTGGCGCACGCCGTCGCCGGAGTAACCCATCGCTGCGCTGCGGCCACCCGTCGGAGGAAACAGTTCTTCGCCGAACGGCAGGTAGTCGTGGCGCTTCATGTTTGCCAATGAGCCGCTGAGATCGAAGATCATGCGTGGTGTGCCGAGATGATCTGGCACGAGCCAGCGCAACTCTGATGCTACGCCGTCGCCTCCGATGCTAAGCAACGCATTCGCGGCAGTGCCGGCATTACTGTAGATCGACGCACCTGCATACAGCGGATACGTCGGCGCGAGTGTACTGGTGCGAAGTAGCGTTCCATTCTTGCGGTACTTCACCACGCTACCCTCTACCGAAACTCTTAATTTGTCGCCCGTGCTGTATGTGCCAAAGGCACCATAA
>DATEDU010000010.1:0-6361 GCA_035281525.1 Pyrinomonadaceae bacterium
CCGCTCCGACAGGAGCGAAATGTTCATGTTTGCGGGTTACATTGCGCTCCTCCGGAGCGCATATCGTTTTAGAGAGTAGCCGCACTATAAACATGCTGCTCCTCCGGAGCAAAGGCAGGTGAAGCAAGTATATTATTACCCGTTTAAGGGCAATAGGACCTAGGGTACCTAACCCAAACAATACAGCTTGCCATTAAAGGCCCCGATGTAGATGCGACCGTTCAAAATAGCAGGTGTGGCATTGATGTTGTCCCCAATCTTCAACTCCCATAGTCGTCGGCCGTCAGCGGCATCCAGCATGTACATCCATCCCGACTTGTCGCCGAACACCACTCGGTCATCTACCACCGGGGACGAGCCCCAAATGGGTGCCCGCACCGCGTGTTTCCAAACAACCTCGCCCTTGTCTGCGGTGAGGCAATACAGAAAACCGTTGTTCGAACCTATATAGACTCGTCCGCCTTTGACGACGGGGCTTGCCCAAAACCCGCTTCGCTCTTTGTACCTTCGACTCAATCCCCCTTCGGCTTTGAACTTCCAAGCCAGCCCCCCATTTTCCTGTTTCAAGCAGTAGACGTAGCCGTCCTCAGCAGCTGTATAGACAAACCCGTTGACCACGGCCGGAGTCGAATCTGAATCGGCATTAATCGCAACTTTCCAGACCGTCGAGCCATCAGCGATTTTCAAGCAATAGATGTGACCCTGCTCGGTGCCTATGTAGATTTGATCGTCAACGACGGTGAAACTGCCCTCCATCGAGCCAAGCCGCTCCGTCTTGTAAATCAGTGAGCCATCCTCAAGCGAGAGGCAATAAAAGTAACCATCCTCGCCGCCAAAGTACAGACGGCCATCAATCACCGCGACCGAGCAGTCGACTTCAAAGTCTGTTTTGAATTTCCAAATCAGCGAGCCGTCATTCGCATTCACGCAATAGACGTAATGATCCAAGCCGCTGGCAATAATGCGGTCACCGACAATCGTCGGCGTCGCTTTCAAACTATCGCCGGTCTTGAATTTCCAAATGAGGCTACCGTCTGTGTTGTTCAGGCAGTAAAGGTAGCTGTCGGCTGAGCCAAAGTAGACTCGCTCACCCTGAACTGAAGGCTGACCTGGCCAGCTCGAGCCGCCCCAGCCATCTTTATGAAGCCGTCCGGAAGTGAGGCGGGTCTCAAACTCCCATAGCACCTTCACTGGACGATCGGGCCAAGGCCCCGTGCCATAAAAGTTCCGCTCGATATTACCGAGCCACATCGGAAAGCTGGTGGGTTTGACTGGAACTGTTGGTTCTGCCGCCCCTGTTTCTTTCACTCCACTGGGGCCGCAACTTGCTGTCGACAGACCAAGACCGATCAGCAAAAAGCAGATAGAGAGGCGCGCGATTTTCCGCAAGGGAGAGCGCATGGGGGTCATTTCTTGATCTGAGTTAAAGGCTCACTCGTTAGCAAGCCAAACACCTTCATAGACTAATTCAGCGGGCGCGTTAATGACAACTTCGCCGTCCTCGCGCCAGCGAATTCGCGCCTGTCCACCGGGCATCCGCACGTTTATCGCGCGGTCGGTCTTTTCTTTGATCATCGAGGCGACCGCAGCCGCGCAGGAGCAAGTTCCTGAAGCAGTCGTTTCACCGACGCCTCGTTCCCAGATGCGGAGTTCGATGGCCTGCCGGTCTTCGACACGCACAAAGACAACGTTAGTTCGATCCGGAAACTGTTTATGGTTTTCAATGAGCGGGCCGAGCCGGCGCCACTCCACGGCATCGAAGTCGTCAACGAAAATGCAGCAGTTTGGATTTCCCATCTGAAGCGCCGTGATCCGAACGGTTTCCGCGCCAACGTCTAATGGGTAGTCAATGATCCTTTCCAGCGGCAGGTCAGAGCGGAATGGAACTGAGCTGCTGTCGAACTTTGGTTGGCCAAGTTCTGAGTCGAAAATGTACTTTCCTTTGCCCGTTTGTTCGATCAAGAAATACTTCTTGATTCCGGATCGCGTACTGAGTCGAAGCTGATCACTGGACCATAACGGCTTGAAATACAGATACGCAGCGGCGCAGCGCGTGCCGTTACCGGACAATCCGGCCTCGCTCCCGTCCGGGTTAAAGATACGCACGTGAAAATCGGCTTCACCGTTGTCGAGGCGGTTTACGATCGCGATTCCGTCAGCGCCAGCACCGTAGTGTCGATTACAGATGCTTCGCGAAAACTGCCCTAAGTCCTCAACGCGCGCAAGCTGATCGGATTCAAATACCAGGTAGTCGTTGCCAAACCCGTGAAACTTAGTGAAATGTGGCGGCATCCGTTTGCTGCTTTCAATAGTCACGAGCGGCCGGCAAACGACGCCAGCAGTACCATGATTGGATCGATACAAACGGTAGGTGGGTCGACGTCGGACGGGTAGTTATTAACAATGATCGAGAACACGAGGTTTTCGCCAGCCGCCGTCGTTACATAACCTGCCAGGCTTGCAGCCGAGCTCAATGTGCCCGTTTTGGCTCGCACGTTGTTTGCCGCAAGCGTACCTCTCATTCGACCTCTCAATGTTCCGTCTACTCCGGCAATCGGCAAGGCGTCACGAAATGCGGTCGCGTAACGATGACGGTTCATATAGATGAGCAATTGAACTGTAGCTTCGGCCGTTACCATGTTATTTCGCGACAGCCCCGATCCGTCGTCTAATGAAAGAACATCTGAGCTGGCACCTGCTTCTTTGAGAAAAGTCTTGACTACTTCGAGACCACCTTCCTCGCTGGTGCGCGGAGTGGGCTGGACGGTCGCAGTGATCTGGGGCTCAGCAGCGCCGGTACTGCTAGCATTTGCGGGGCGTATGCTGCTGGAATTTGCACTGCTCGAGGTGCTTGCAGGTGGCGGAGGAACGGCTTTCCCCAACGTTCGGAGGATCAGCTCAGTGTAAAGATTCTGACTCCGTTTCAACGTCTCCGCCGCAACGACGCTCAACGGCGGCGATTGCAGACTCGCGATTTCGATTGGGCCAGTCGGATTCGCAGTCAGGCTTGCGTTGGCGTAGGCCGGCGCGGGCACTGTTCGCGACTTTCCTGTGATCGTGACGCCGCGCTGCGCGAGCGCCGTGCGTAGCAAGTAAATAAACAAAAGTGACGGGTGAGAGATTCCAATAGCTCGCGTGTAACCACTGTCGTCCAACGGAATCGAGCCATAGAGTTCGAGCGTATCAGCATTCAGATCACGATGTACGGCCAACTCTCGCCTGCTGCTCTTTGGTCCAGTCGTCACTCGGTTGACGATCGTGAGCAAAGGATCCGGCGGTCCTGTGGTGATGATTGCCGGCGAGCCGGCTGATGGTCCAGGCTTAATCGACAAGTCCAATGCGTTGTCGTTTATCGTCAGCGAGCTGACTTCTGCACCATACCACCATTGCAAGTCTTCCCAATTCCAACCGGAGCCATATTTCGGACCTATGAAGTAAGTCTCATCTCCGACCAGATCACCTTCCACACGTTTCAACCCTGTCGCGGCAATTCGGGCCGCTAACTCATTTATCCGTTGAAAGTAGTCGCCGTTGCTGAAGCGTGCGGCGATAGTCGGGTCGCCTCTCCCATAGATCGTGAGATCGCCATGCAGGATGCCGGCTGCATCGGGCCGATTCGCAGCATAGACCGAGGTATTGAATCGATAATCAGGTGAGAGTCGATCCAAAGCGGTCGCGACCGTGTAAAGCTTCAAATTCGACGCCGGGCGAAGTAATTTAACCGCATTTTGTTCAAACAGAGTACGGCCGGTGTCGAGCGATGCCACCTTGATGCCAACCATTGCTGATGACAGTTCGGGTTTCTGCAAGACGTCCGTGATTCGCGCTCGCAGCTCTTCGAGAGTTTTGGTCGTTGCCGCCGAACGTACAACGGGAGATGCGGTTGGGCTTGGACTGGGAGTCTGAAGAGGCGATGGTGTCGCAACCGCCGGTGTCGGAGTCGGCGTCGGCGACGGTTGGCTTGCTGCCCTCCGATCGCGCCGCTGAGCACCAGCAGTAACAGTCGCCGCGACCAACAGCGAATAGATCAACAGGAGACTTATTAAAGCTGTTATTCGGTTCTGTTTGATCATCGTGTGTTCGGAATTACTTAGACTGGATTGCCGGGAGAGGACTTTGCATGGGCCGCCTCGTGCATTGATCGAAGTTTCGCCATCAATTCGTTGAACCGAGGATCGTCTCGGAGCGCATTCCAATTCGGATCATTTTCGAAGCAGGGCCGGTTTTCGTTGCCCAGGGAGATAGCACGTTCCAGCCACTGAAAGGCTTCATCGCGCATTTCTTCGAGTGCATAAACAGACGCTACTGAATAAGCAATGTCAGGATCGACTTCGGCATTGCGAATAACGTCGCCGTTTAGTTGCGCGAGCGCTTCATCTTGTTTGCCCTGGGCGCTCAAAAACATCGCTAAGAACGGGCGCACTCCGTGGACGTTTGGATGTTTCTCCACATTCTGCCGCATCAGATCGGCAGCAGCGTCGGTCTGACCAGTGTAATACAAGGCCAAAGCACGGAAGGTTTGCACCAGCGGATTGTCCGGCTCACCTGCGTTGTCGAGTTGCCGTACGGCTTCATCAAAGTGGCCCATGTACATGTGCACGGCGGCGCGGTTGTAGCTTGCAACGACGTGAGCCGCCGGGTCCAATCGCACGAGACGATCATAGCTACGCAACGCCCTTCCGTACTCGCCATCCAGCCGGTGTAACGTAGCTTTGACAAAATGTACGACCGCCTCGTCAGGAGCTTCCCTGCGCGCGCGAGCGACCTCCTCGCGAGCCTTTTGTTTCTGCCCACGCCACATGTAAACAAACACCATCAGCATGCGCGCCTCGATCAATTTCGGATCGATCGACAGGGCTTTGGCGAACGCGGATTCGGCACGCTCGAAGTCTTCGGCGCCACCGAGGCCTTTAAAAACGCGATTGACCAGTGACGCACCTAAGCCGTCGTACGCGAGCGCAAAATTTGGATCGAGCTCGATCGCTCTTTGAAAGTGTTCTATCGCAGCACTGCAGTCCTGCGGATCAACCGTTCTAAAGATGAAGCGTGCAAAGAGATCTCGCCCGCGCAGGTACTGCTCGTAAGCTGCAGCATTTTGTGTTGATGGTTTAGCAATACCGGCTTGCTCGTCGTGAGTGAGCTCGAGCCGCAGCCCTTCTACGATCTGCTGGGCAATCGTGTCCTGGACGGCAATGATGTCGGCAGCGGAAGTGTCAATGCGATCGCTCCAAAGTATTTCGCCCGAAGTCACATCGAGCAGTTGCGCCGTAACACGAAATCTTTCACCAGCGTGCATGAATCCAGCGGCCAGCACAGCACTGACATTCAACTCGCGGCCTACGTCTCGAGGATCGATCTGTTGGCCCTGGAATCTGGAAATGACAGACGAGGGTCGCACGACCAGCGAGCGTACGCGAGCAAGTTCCGTAATCACCGCATCGGCGAGCGAAAACTCATAAAAACTCGAGGCCGCGTCGTTGCTTAAATTCCTGAACGGCAGGATCGCCAAACTTTGCTTTTCTTGATCGGCAATGGTAGGCGTTTCGTGCACGCCTTGCTTTGTGGGAGTAATGAACGTCGGCGAAGTTGTCGGAGCTTCGGTTCTGGTAATCGACTTCAGCCAGCGCACGGCGCGCGAGACTGTGCTTTTGCCGCCGAGGTGTCGCGGCGGTTCAGCATACGATTGACCCGGCACGGCTACGGCGAGTTCCTGAAGCACGCTTCGTAGATCGTCGCGCAGGTCGTCCATCTTTTGATAGCGATCGCGCGGGTCTTTGGCCATGCACCGATCGAGAATCTCCTGGATGCGCGGCGGAATCGGTTCCTTTCTTAGCTCCGAGACTGGTCGAGGCGCGTCGTAAAGAACCGCATGCCGAACATCGATTGTTGTCTTGCCACGGAAAGGCCAGGTGCCCGTCAGCATCTCGTACAGCAAAACACCGGTCGAAAAAATGTCAGCTCTTTTATCGACGCGATCGCCTCGTGCCTGTTCCGGCGCAGCATAAGTTGCAGTTCCATAGGGCACGCCGACTTCTGTCAGTTCCGTGCGATGAATACCCGCGGCGCCTGCTTCTTCGTCATCAAGGAGTTTTGCGAGGCCAAAATCCAGAATTTTCACCTGTCCCGACGGAGAGACCATGACGTTTCCCGATTTAATGTCGCGATGAATGATTCCGCGAGCGTGTGCGGCTGCGAGCGCGTCCGTTACTTGAAGACCGATCAGCAAAGCACTCTTCAATTCGAGTGGATGCCCGTTTACGAGTTGCCGCACGTTACGACCTTCGATGTGCTGCATGGCAATAAAGTGCAGTCCATCGACTTCGTCCATGTCGAAGATGGTGCAGATGTTCGGATGGTCGAG
>DATEDU010000011.1:0-27583 GCA_035281525.1 Pyrinomonadaceae bacterium
CATCCAGATAACACCCGAGCGCCGATTATCCGGAAACATCTCTCCACTGCGAATCTCGTAAACGTATTCCGGAGAGAGTGCGAGTCCAACGATTTGTAACCTTTGCCACTTACCGTTGATTACAGCCGAGAGCTCGCTTCCGGATTTCAGATTGTTGGCAGTCGCAAAAGCGGCGCTGACGAGGACCTCATTGGGATGGTTCGCTTCGATATACCTACCCTCCCGTAAATAAAGATCGTTCAGCATGGGTGTGCGTTGTTCCGGAATCGAAACGATTCGTCCTTTGGCAGGTTCTTCCAAACCCGGTACGTCGAGCGTCACATCCGCGACTACACGAAACTCTGCTTTCGCGACGCCTGGAATTTCATTGATTCGCCTGGCGATAGAATCGGGCGCGCGCTTGAGTTGCGCAAAAATGTCAGCGAAACGGTAGCTTTCGTAGTATGACTTCTGTGATGTCAAGAGCGAGTTATAAGTGCTGCGCATCGCCACGAAGGACGCAACGCCACACGCAACGACGAGCGTGATGGCGATGACTTGCCCGCGCAAGTGAATGACATCGCGAATGAGTTTTCGATCAAGTGCAGCCATCGCTGATTGCTCACATAGACGACACCATTTCGCTACCAGACGAGTTCACTCGGTGCGGCTTTTCTTTCGTTCCGGCGCACCTCAGCAATCTCGCCGCTGCTCATGCGCACCACACGATCAGCCATGCCGGCGATCGCCGCGTTATGCGTAATGACGGCAGTAGTAGTGCCCAGTTCTCGATTGACCCGTTCGATAACCTCGAGCACTATCTTGCCCGTCGCATAATCGAGGGCGCCGGTCGGTTCATCACAGAGCAGTACTTCCGGGCGCTTGGCCACTGCGCGAGCTATCGCTACCCGTTGCTGTTCACCACCCGAGAGCTGTGCTGGAAAGTGATTCATCCGTTCGCCCAGACCAACAAGTTGCAGTGCTTCTTCTGGTCGCATCGGATCTTCGGCAATATCTGTGACGAGCTCGACGTTCTCGAGTGCAGTCAAGCTTGGGATCAGATTGTAGAACTGAAAAACGAATCCAACGTGTTCTCGCCGGTAACGAGTCAAGGCTGCATCATCGTCTACACTCAGGTTGTGATCGCGGTAATGGACTTCTCCACTCGTTGGTACATCCAAACCACCGAGAATATTCAACAGAGTTGACTTACCGCTCCCAGACGCGCCCAACAGCACCACAAGCTCTCCCTCGTAAAGTTCAAGGTTAACTGAACGCAACGCAGACACTCGAACCTCACCCATCTGGTAGATCTTCGATATGCCTCTGGCTATAAAGACAGCTTCGCGATCTGAGTGTTTCTCTCCAGCGCGCTCAAACACATCGCTAGACGCACGAAGCACATTCTTCACGATTACGTCTGTTAATGGTTGCGAGATTCGGTTCAGCATGACCATCGATCGTGTTGGGTCTGAGTATCCTTCTCTATTATCAGAGCATGCTCGAAGTAACCGCCAACGCCTGTTGGTCTTTCATCATTCTGAGAAGATCTCTTCGAGCCACAATTCCAACGGGTTTTCCTTCGCTCACCACGGGTATTCGATTGACGTCATGTTTCAGCACTAATTCCAGCACCCTCTTGATTGGATCGTTCTCGTTAACCGTGACTACGTTCGTGCTCATCACCTCTCGCGCACGGATGTTACAGGCTTTGGCGTAAAGCTCTTCGGCGTCATCGCCGAGCCACGTGCCGAACAGTTGCGGAGCGCGAAAGAGCGAAAAAGGAACACATTTCTCTTTCGCGGTGAAGTCCGACTCGGTGATGATGCCCGTCAGATGCCCGTCTTTATCAACCACGGGAAGCCCTCCAATTCTGTGTTGGAGCATGATTCTCGCGACTTCCCGAAGAGTAGTGTCTTCCGTGATTGTGATTACCGGTTGCGTCATGATCTGATTGACTTTCATGCTTGAATCTCCTTCTATTCGAGTCCTGTTCCAGTTGCGTAAAGAAGTAATGTAGCTGCGGCGTAGACGACAATGATGGCGATGGAATCCCACGCGAAGAAGCGGAGTTTCCGAGTTGTTTGATAGGTCAAACCAATCACGGCTATGGCGGTCATCACAATTGCAGCACTCGTCGTGATCAAGTGTCCTTGAGAGACGTTTGAAAGCAGTGCGCCTTTGGTGTACAGCACGTCATCGAGCGCCAGTATGCCGATATTAAAGAGATTGCTTCCGAAGAGATTTCCCAAAGCGATGTCTACAGCTCCCAACCGCAAGGCGCCGAGCGAGACCACCAACTCAGGCAACGAAGTTGAGAAAGCAATGAAGACACTACCGACGAAGGTCCGGCCCAGTCCGGTCACGTCCGCAATTCTCTCACCGAGATGTGGCAGGTACGTGGCCGCGACGATGATTACGAGCGCGTTCAACCCGTACATCGTGAAGGCGCGAGCTTTAGTGATATGTCTATAGGAAGCTTCCTCGGCTACGTCCTGAGCGAATTCTCCGATTCGGCGACGCTCGTAGAGAAAAACGGTTCTAATGGCGACCAGATAGATGCCTAGGAAGACCAGGCTGGAAAGACTTACCCAGCCTATTCGGGGCATCGTTGCAGAACCCAGAAGACTGATGCTCACAAGACCCAGCAGCAGTATCCCGAACCCCGCTCCCAGCACTTGGCCCTGATGTGCCCTTGCGGATAATGGCGTCGGACCGTCCATGAAATCGAGCACAGCGATAATCAGCATGTTGACCATACAGCTTCCGAGCGCATCTCCGGCCGCGATGTTCGGGAGATCGAAGATTGCTACTGAGCTAAAGCCAGTTATCAATTCAGGCAATGAAGTCACCGAAGCCATCAGCACGACCCCGATCCAAGTTCTTCCGAGACCAGTCTTTTCCGCGATAATGTCGCCATAGAGTGCAAGCTTCCATCCACAAAAAACGATCAGCGCCGTACAGGCAACGAATTGGAGCCAGATAATCAATTCTCTCCTCTATCACCCTTGCTCTGGCGCTGTTCCTTCGATCGAGTAGTTAGAATTGCAAGTCGTATACCTTCTTTACCATCGAGGACGATTAGTTGAATCGAAGATAACGGAGAGCTTCCAGCTTTATCTTCGTTGAAAGCGTGGGTTTACTCGCATCAGTTGGGTAAGTTTTCGCACTCAGAAAGAACGAACTCTGAATCCTGAACGAAATCCGCAGTTTGCTGTCGGCACATTCGTTGCCGTGCCAAAGTAGCACCGGTGAAACCACATGAGCGCTGCCACTCAACGAACAGCTACGTCCGCTCCTCCGCTACTACGCTCGTCACACGCGGGAGAGTCACTACCGCATGCGCTGGATTCATCGCAGGTAGCAGATACGTTCGGCGTTAATCCCGCATTCGGGCTCTCAGCTTCAGAAGTTATTGTGCGCCGCACACGATACGGTTCAAACAGCATTCAGTCTGTTCGCCCTCGTCCCGCGTGGCGTCTTCTCTTCGATCAATTTACGAGTGTTGTGATTGCCCTTCTGTTCGCAGCGGCCCTCGTTGCCTGGGCCACCGGTGACGTTATCGAAGCATTAGCCATTGCAGTCGTGCTGGTGATCAACGCACTGGTCGGTTTCATCACTGAATGGCAAGCAGGTCGCGCCCTCGATGCGCTGCGCCGGCAAACTGGTACGACGACACGGGTGCGTCGCGAAGGACTGGAACAGACCGTCGACGCGGAAGCTCTCGTTCCCGGCGATATCATCATTCTCAACGCGGGAGATCGTGTACCTGCCGATGCTCGACTGTTGGAGTGCTATCGCTTACAGACCGAAGAGTCTACCCTTACTGGTGAGAGCACACCTGTCGAGAAAGCGATTGAAAGGCTACCGGAAGACACACCATTACCGGAGCGATACTCGATGCTTTATCTGGGCACTGCGATTGTCGCAGGTCGTGCAGTGGCTGTCGTTGTGAGCACCGGGGCTAAGACCGAGTTGGGTCAGGTAGGGCGCCTGGTTGCGACATCAGTGAAGGAGCGTTCCCCGCTGGAAATACAGTTGACGCGACTGGGCCACCGTCTCGTCTACATCGTCCTCGCCATTGCGTTTGTCGTTATGGTTGCCGGTTGGTTGCGTGGCGATGGTCTATGGACCATGGTCGAGGTCGGAATCAGTTTGGCAGTCGCCGCCGTTCCCGAAGGTTTACCGGCAGTCACCACTCTCATCCTGGCTCTCGGAGTCCTCCGCATGGCAAAGCAAAAGGCCATTATGCGCCGTCTGAGTGCAGTGGAAACGCTTGGCAGCACTACAGTAGTTTGTGCAGACAAGACAGGCACACTCACAGAGAACCGCATGGCTGTTCGCGAATACTACCTCTCTGATGGGCGAAGGATTGAGATCGAGCAAGATCGGTCCCCTATTGTCGGGGACGAACTACTTCAACAAGCCCTTAGAATTGGAGTGTTGTGTAGCGAAGCGGCATTTAGCACGGCAGGACCAGAAACAACGACCCTCGGCGATCCCACTGAAACCGCGTTATTGGTTGTTGCCGATGCGTTAGTGCTCGATGTTTCGCATGAACGGGCGATGCACCCAAAGTTGGTCGAGCAGCCTTTCCAGACCTCAACGAAGCGAATGACGACTCTCCATCGAAAAATTGACGGACAACACTTCGCTGCTCTCAAAGGCGCACCTGCTGTCGTGCTTCAAGCGTGTTCACATTACGCGAACACACCTGACTCGACCCGTCCCCTTGACGCCTCAACGCGTACCCAATTCGCGTCAGCGAATGAGCAGATGGCGAATCGAGCGCTGCGTGTACTGGCGCTCGCGATCAAGCACTTCGATAGAGAAGCTCGCGAGCTCACAGACGAGGACCTTGAAACGGAATACACGTTTATCGCTCTGGTTGGAATGATTGATCCGCCACGCCCTGGAGTGGCTGAAGCAATCAGAACCGCTCGAGCTGCCGGTATTCGCACAGTAATGTTGACAGGCGATCAACTCAACACTGGACGAGCTATCGCTCGTGAATTGGGACTGGGGGCAGGACACCCTCATGCAGTCCAGGCTCGTGATTTGATTGGCCTGGATCAGCGGCGCCTTTCTGAGTTGGCACGCACAACCGATGTCTTCGCGCGCGTCTCCCCCGAAGACAAGTTGCAAATAGTGGAAGCACTGCAAGAAACAGGTGAGGTGGTTGCGGTTACTGGCGATGGCGTCAATGACGCTCCTGCATTAAAACGAGCAAACATCGGCATCGCCATGGGTGAGCGTGGGACGGAGGTCGCCAAAGAGGCCGCGGATATGGTTCTGGCGGACGACAACTTTGACACCATCGTCCGTGCGATCGAGGGCGGGCGCACAATCTATGCCAACATCACTAAGTTTGTACACCTGATGTTTTCACACAACCTCGGTGAAGTGATGCTGATCTTTACGGCAATCGTCTTCGGCTGGCCGTTACCGCTCCTGCCGCTTCAGATTTTGTGGATGAATCTGGTCACCGACGTATTCCCCGCCCTGGCTCTTGCAGTGGAGCCCGCTTCGCCCGAGATCATGAAGCAGCGGCCTAGAGATCCATCGACAGCATTGTTATCGAAGAAGCTTGTCATTCTAATTGCGTGGCAGGCAGGAATGATCGCAACACTCGCGCTATTCGCGTATACCTGGGCTTTGCGGCTATATGGTCCGGGAGCTCACGCGCGATCAGTGGCGCTGTTCGCAATCATCGGCGCTCAACTGGGACACATGTTCAATTGCCGTTCGCGCACCCGTTCGGCTTTCGACGGAATCTTCAGAAATCCATTTATCTGGGTTGCCTTCGCTATCGTCGTGCTTCTGCAATTGCTGGCCATCTATTTTTCACCTTTGTCACTTGTCCTGGGAACAGTTCGGCTGAGCGCAATCGACTGGATGATCGTCGGCGTATGCATTGTCAGTCCTGTTATAGTCGTGGAGATCTCTAAAGCAGTGACTCGCAGCCGGCGGCTCGTATTAGATGCAAGAACAGGGTGATTATGAAAAGGTTTGCCGTACTTACGAGTGGTGGCGATGCCGCAGGCATGAATGCGGCAATCAGAGCTGTGGTCCGAACAGGCCTCGATAGCGGCTGGAAACCTTACGGCGTCCGCAGCGGGTACTCCGGACTCATCGCTGGCGATCTTTTACCTCTCGGGCCAAGAGACGTCGGCGGAATCATTCAACTTGGGGGCACCATGTTGCGCAGCGGGAGGTGCCAGGAGTTCAAAACAGAAGCAGGTCATAATCAGGCTCTTACAAATCTCCAGCAAAACAAAATTGAGGCACTCGTAGTAATCGGCGGAGACGGTTCACAAACCGGAGCCAATCTGATTTCGCAAACCGGTTTTCCCGTAGTTGGCATTGCGTCGACGATTGATAACGATCTTTGTGGCTCGGATATAACCATCGGAGTAAACACAGCCCTGAATGTCGCGCTTGAGTCTATCGACAGATTGAAGGTCACCGCCTCTTCGCACCGAAGAGCATTCCTCGTTGAAGTCATGGGACGTAACTGTGGTTACCTGGCTCTCATCGCGGGAATCACTGGCGGCGCTGAGGTCATAGTAATTCCTGAAGTTGAAACGAATCCTGAGGAAGTGGCGCGTGAGTTACGTGCTGCCTACGAGCGCGGGAAGGCTCATGCTATAGCCGTTGTCGCCGAGGGTGCCCGCTACAATGCTCAAGCACTATCGGCCTACTTCCGGGAGCATAAGGAGCGTTTGGGATTTGAATTGCGTGTGACGACTTTGGGTCATGTACAGCGAGGCGGAGCGCCCGGAGCTTTCGATCGGTTACTGGCAACGAGGTTTGGTGTAGCGGCGGTAGACTGTCTGAAAAAGAAGGAATACGGAGTATTGGTTGGCCTTCTCAATGGCGAAGTGAGATCTACTCCATTGAGCGAAATAGTTACCCGCAAGAAAGCGCTCGATCTCAAGCTGATGGATGTTGCTCGAATACTCGCCCGTTAGCCTTGTTGGGGGCTGTCCATTTGCCACCTTAAGAGTGAGGAAATCTACGCAACTACCAAGGCTATTTGCCCAATTTTAGAGCGCGTTTTCTCGAAAAATCTCACAGCTCCACACGGCACAAGCATTGCCGATCTTTCTCGTAAAGGAAGATTCGGCATGATTAAGATAGAACGAATTCTGTGTCCCACTGATCTCTCCACCGAAGCCGATGAGGCTCTGCGTTATGCATTGGCGTTAGCCAAGGCCTATCGGGCGAAGCTGATTTTGGTTTACTGCAAAGAGCCCGGCTCAGTTCCCAACTCTGAGTGCGCCTGCCAGGCTCCGGATTTGTTTAAGCTGTCGCTCTTTACCCGCCTTGACGCAAACGAACTCAAGACGCTTGATTGGACGGGAGTCGTTTGTGAAGGTGATGACGTCGGTGTAACCATCATTGGCGAGGCTCAAAAATGGAAAGCCGATTTGATCGTGATGCGTTCGCGGCGCAGGCCTCGCGCGGCTGTGTTCCTCGGTTCAACGGCTGAGACGGTTTGCCGCAGTGCTCCCTGTCCTGTACTTGTCACACATCCGCACGAAGTTGAATGGGTCGGCTTGTCAACCGAAGAGATAGATCTTCACCGCATACTGGTCGCCCATGACTTTTCATCTGACTCAGAATTGGCGTTGAACTACGGTTGTTCGTTGGCACAGGAGTATCAGACGGAGGTGCACTTGTTACACGTGCTCGACACTGCCGGACACCTGGAACCAGAACTGGCATGGTCAACAACTTCGGGAAGCTCTTACACCTTTGTCGCCAGCAAGTTACAGCGTGCCATACCGAAAGAAGCATTTCTCTGGTGCCAGATTGTTAATGTGGTTCGCTCCGGTAAAGCTCACGAGGAGGTGCTGGCTTACGCCAAAGAGTATGAGATCGATCTCATTTGCATGGGAGCCAGCGGCAGCGGCTGGAGCCTTGGGAAGCTTTTCGGGTCAACTGTCGATCGCGTCCTGCGTCAGGCGCCGTGCCCCGTTTTGGTTTGCCGTCCAATTAAGCACGACTAGTCGAGTTGAAGGGTAAGCTGGTCGACGCAAGCATCTGCTTCGTCTCTATCCTCTGACGGTGCCTAAGTTGCTTCTTACTTGTGGAAAGAAGCGCAGAGGGCGTACCCAGGCGCGAAAACCTATTAATCGCGGCTCAACTTTGGGGTGGCGTCCTAATAATGCGGAACCTTCCCCAAAAAGCGGCTCAAACTGCGTAAGCTTCCGCAGCGCAGGGGCGTTTACGTTTGAGTATGGCGAGAGGCGATTACATCAAGAAGTTTTGGAGTTTCTCTGCTGTTGAACTGATAGAGCAATTGCAAGGAAATGCCAGTGGTCTCACTAGCGCGGAGGCCAGACACCGGATCAGTGTGTATGGTCCAAATCGGCTTCAATACTCGAAAAGGACTGATACCCTAACGCTGTTTTCCGAAGTTGGCGCTCGTCGTCATATAAATATATTTGAGGGTGTTTGCAAAGGTCTTTCTGCCTTCGCGAACACCAGCGGCCAAGACGCCAAGGTCTTTCTCAAGCAAGACCATCGTCGCCGCCTCCTTAGCGACATCAACGGCAGTGTTGACTGAAATTCCGACATCCGCTGGATTGTCTCAGCTCTATATTCGACTTTCTAACTTTCGCGGCGCTGTTGTTCGTACTCAACGCAACACCCGAACAATTCAGGACTGGCTGGTTCGTTGAATCCGTTATGACCGAAGTCCTAATCATTATCGTGATGCGCACCTGGAAACCGTTTTATACCAGCAAGGCGAGTCGTCCATTGATGTTCGCGATGATATTGGTACTGATGATTACGCTGGCCTTGCCCTACAGTCCTCTCAAAGGCATCCTCGGACTCACGCCTCTGCCATTAAGTTCGCTTTTGCTCCTTGGTTTTATTACCGTCCTGTTCGCAGTGTTCTCTGAATTCACCAAGAGACGCTTTTACGCCAAAACAGTAAACAGGGAAACAAAATTGGACAGGCGAGGTATACAGTCCGCTCCAGGATCACGGTTAGGCAGCGAGGCGATTTGAAAGAGATTCAAGCGCACGATAAGTCGCACGCTCGCCGACTGCAATCATCTTATCTACTGCGGAGGGACCGGGAACGTAGCCGGCCAGCGGAATCTGCGGATGAACATGAATATCTGTATGGGCCAAAGCAGAGAGATAGTGCCGGGGATAAGTGCGATTTCGCCGTTGATCCAATGGGGAATAACCGAGCGAGCGCATCACGGAACTCCACTCCCAAACATCGGAGCTGATAATGACGTCAGCACCCAATTCGCGACAGGCCTGAGCCGGCAAGACACAAGAAAAGCCACCATCTTTGAGTTGCAAGCCTTCGCGCACAACACGTCGACGCAGCAACCGGACAGCGCAACTCGCGCTGATTGCCGATGATAGTCGCCCGCTGGTTATTGTTAACGCTTGATTTGATGGCACGATCGTCGCAATGGCTGCAAACGGGGCCTTCAGGTATTCGAATGTTGGAGGCAGGTATTTGGCGGCTATTGTTTCGAGTGATTTTCCATGCAGCAGACGAGGCCAGAATACTGACCGGGCCATGGCCGCGATCTCACGCCAATCCATGCCCGCTGCCAGCGCCGCACCGATGATGCTGCCGACGCTTGTGCCGGTTACGACAGCAGGCTTGATGCCAGCTTCGTCAAGAGCCTTGATAACGCCAATATGAGCAAGCCCACGAACGGCTCCGCCGCTCAAAGCCAGACCAACTCGCTTATTCTGAAGTAGCTCAGGTATTACGGACATGCAAACGAATTATTACACGAAGGAGGGCGAAGCAAAACCAACCATAGACCCTGTCTCAGAACGCCTGGCATTATTCGAAGAATTGCTGTCGGTATCGGCCCGACGCTCGGTTTCCAATAAGGCAGACGCCGGTCGAAATTCCTGGACACGAAGCATCGATCTCGTATTTGCGTTTATTCGAAGATATGCACCGCCCATACACAAACTGAGTGTCCTGGTGACCGCGATAGTCCTATATTGCTACGCCTGGTTAGTGGCTCTTACTTCAAGGCTTCGGACAGCCGGTGAAAGAGCCTGGCCTGACGTTCCTGCTGGTTGCGTGCTCTCACTCTGGCATCGCGATGCGCCTTCCTTATTAGTAGCCTTTCTCATTCGGCGGCCACTGGTGTCGTGTTCGATCATGATCTCAGGTGATTCGCGTGGCGATTACTTAGCGCTACTATGCCGGCTCGTTGGGCTTCATGTTGTGCGGGGCAGCAGTGAAGAACATGGATGGCAGGCATTAGGCGAGCTGGCAAAAGCGTTACTGAACGGAGCGAGCGTGATTATTACGGCTGATGGCGGTGGACCAGCCCGTGTTGCAAAAGTAGGTGCCGTGGCGCTTGCGTCATCAGCTTCCGCTCCGCTGTTACCGCTAGCTGTGGATTGTTATCCGGCCATCGAGGAACGACACAAATGGGACAGGGCCCGAAATCCCTTGCCGTTTGGCTCAATTCTGGTCACGCTGCGATCAGGACGCGTGTTTGAGCCATTCACCGAGGTCGTAGAAATTGAACGAGCAAGAGCATGGCTTGAAGAAGAGCTTAATCGAATCAGTGTGGAAACCAGAGCAGTTCTGCGTGCATAAATTCGAGTACTCACCTGCGCATCTCATCCAGCATTTTTTGAATTTTGTCTTTGAGCAGGGTTGATAGTTTTGCGTAGGCAGCTTCGGTGTCTGACTCACCAGCCACAACGTGCGCCGGATGGATGGGATCGCCGAAACACAATTTAACTTTCGCAAAGTGGAAATGCGATGACTTCCGTGGCCATACAAGGTAGGTGCCATCGATAGCTACGGGAACGATGGGAACGTTCAATTCCAAAGCGAGAATCGCAGAGCCTTTCTTGAATTCGAACAGTTGACCATCGAATGATCGCTGGCCCTCGGGATAAATGTTGAGAATCTTGCCTGCACGAAGCCCTGCGGCGCTTGCACGCATCGCACGCAGTAGTTGCAAGTCAGGATCTATGGGTACGACGTTAATCATTCGGGCCAAACGAGCCATAATGGCGTTAGTAAAGAACATACTCGCCCCAACATGAAGAGTGTTTCTTAGAACTGGGCGTGAATACGCGGAACAAACAAGGAAGGGATCTAAATAGCTCTGATGATTTGGACAGATCAGGTAAGGAGGTTTGAGACGTGCCAGTGCTTCCGCACCCTTCACCTCGAATCGAAAAAACAGACGCGCACCGACATAGATGGCTTTCAATGCCACAAACGCAAGCAGCTCTACTGCTGGTTTTTTCCTCAAGATAAGGTCCAGTTCCGGAAATCGCGCGTCTTCAGCCTTGAGAATTTCCCGCCAGTGAAATTCAGCGAATCCGCGTTCAAACTGTTCCGGCCGACCGACGAGTTTTGAATTGGCCAGTTGGACCAACTCACCGACTGTTTGCACCCGTGCGAGTTCTTCGGGCTTGAGTTCTATCTCCAGCATAGCCGAAGTGCCCACAACGCACTCAGCGCGTGCCAGCGAGTCGAGCGCCAGATCGATCTCGAGATTCATTCCCGGATGCAAAGGTCCGACATCCGGTTTCTGCTGTTTGATAGCCGATATGACTGCTTGTCCAGCCGGAGAGGCCATTACGGCCTGCTCAGTTGCAGTTAATGCTTCCCCTTTCGCAACAACCGGGCGGCCTGAGAGTTTGCGTGCGCTCTCGATCTGGTCCTTTAATTCGAATCGGCGCACTTTCCGCGTGGACGTACGTGGAAAAGGCTCAGCTCGTAAAATAAAGTCGTGTACACGCTGATACTCGGGCAGTTCCCTTCCAAGATTCTCCAATTCCCACACTACCCATTCACGCGCGTTGGCTATATTTCGCGTCTTCAGATAATCAAAATTTGGGACTACCACAGCGCACAACTTTTCAGCACCCTTGAATTCGCTGGCTTCGTCTCTTAACCCGAGCACACATACCTCGCTAACAAATGGCGATTGCTCGTAATGCGCCTCGACGTCTTCGGGAAAAACGTTTTTGCCGGAGGGTAACTTAATGATGTCTTTCTTTCGGCCGACGACGTAAAGGTGGCCCTCTCTGTCAAAGCGGCCCAGGTCACCAGAACGAAACCATCCATCGACCGTAAACGCGTCACGATTGGCATCAGGGTTCTGGTAATAACCCGACATTACTACGGGTCCGCGAATCAGAATTTCACCTACTCCTTCATCGTTCGGCTGATCGACCTTCACCTCGACACCATTCAGTGGCGTACCGACCGATCCGACTTTGTTATCCTCGAAACGCGTAACCGTGGCGGCACCGCTTGTCTCCGTCAAACCATATCCCTGCAAAATCGTGAAGCCTAACCGGTGAAAGTCGAGTGCGACCGATGCGTCAAAGCTCGCGCCTCCCGAGACCGCCAAGCGCAGCCTGCCACCGAACGATTCATGAACCCGTCGAAAGAAAAACCGGCCAGCGTTAACTCCGAAGAAGTCGCGTAACAAACCGTTCAGCGCAAGCATCGTCTTGAAAAGGAGTCTTATGGAAAGCGGTCTAGCGTTTACCTCGTCGAATATCTTCTTATGAAACAAGTACCAAAGCCGGGGAACACCAATTAGCGCTGTGGCGCGGCTGGCTTTCAAACCACGTTCGATCTGCGCCGAACTCAAGTCTGCCAGGTAAACGACGGTGCCGCCGATAATCGTGGCTAACCATAAATTTACAATTTGCGAATAAGCATGAAAGAGTGGCAGCAGACTTAGAAGTACTTCCTGATCACTGACGTGCATCACTTCCTGAATCTTGTCGCTTTCCGCATAGATATTCCCATGCGTAAGTGGTACGGCCTTCGGAACTCCCGTAGTGCCAGACGTATATATCAGTACTGCGAGGTCATCAGGTTTCGCAGGTGGTGGTGCACTAATGAATTCGGCTGGAATATCTGTCCTGGCCCAGTCTTCGAATTTCGCCAGCCCATCCGGTTGTATTTGAGGTCGTAAGGAAACCGCCGGGATGTTGCGACCGATTTGTTCGCACGCAGCACGAAATTTTGTAAGCGATGCCGGTGAAACAAAGGCAAGTTTTGCCTCGGAGTTACCGAGAAATAACGCCAACGCTTGAGTCGTCGCCGCCGGATCGAGCGGAGTAACCACAGCGCCGCGATAAAGAATGCCAAGATAGGCAATGGCCCAATTGGGATGGTTCTCACCAATGATAGCAACACGATCGCCGAAAGCTATATTTTCCTGAGTCAGTCGATACGCAATACTGCGGATTTGGGCCAGCATTGACCCGAAGGTAGTTGTCTCCGACTCCTTTCCATTAATCGCCATCATTGCGGCCTTGTCGGGACGAATGCTGGCGGCCTCCACGACTCGCTGGCAGAAGCTTTGTCCTGTCATTGTTGTACTCATTTCAGGCCACTAAATGCTTAGTAACCCCGCTCGTATCGCTTTAGGCACACTAACGAGCTTACATAAGCAATGATTATCGAGAAAAGTAGCGAAGCTCGAACCAATGATCTGCGTTAAGGGATAGATAAAATTAAAGGATCATCCGCTATTGAAACGTCTAATCAAAGCGATTGCACTCTCCCTGACTTGCATCGCTTCTCGCAACGCCGCTGATAATCGGAGGATGATCTCCGCTTCGCGAGAATTAGATCGATGAGCCATTTCCTCTATCTCGGATAATTCTTCAAGTGTCAGGTTGTTTCCCAGCGCCAGCTCATGTCCATTTCCTCGGAACTTTCGAGTGTCTTCCATGCCGACCTGCCTACGGATGTATCGACGTATAAACAGCGAGCCTGCTACCGCGCTACATGAGAAATTCAACTTCATTCAGACAGTCATGTTGCGGAGGTTGCTGCCCTTTTAGAAAACTGGGGCGCCGCTTCATTGCCCACCTCCTAATGAGCCAGTTCTTCATATTCGCTTTCGCACTCGTCGCAGCAAAAACGATTCTCACTTCCCTCTTCCATTGCGGTGAGTGCTTGACGAAACGTGACCTCGTCGACGTAAAAAGAGCCGCCACAGAATTCGCAGACCAACTCGAACTGATTTGGACCTTTCTTATACCTGCTTGGGCCTTCGACGAGATTGTGCTGCTCCTCCGGATCTATTCTGGACCTTAGTCTCATTGCTGCCTCCTCTGGCGATCTCTTGCTACCGAATTCTCTTTTTCTGTTTAGCAACGTCCCCCTGGAACCGCTTCACCAACTTTTCAACAGACTTATGGATGGTCTTTTCGGATTTATCGAAGTCGATCGTTCGAGTATCGTAACCGCGCCAAACCATCTGATTCGTGTGTGAATCGATGATGTCAACAACCAGGGTTGATTCGTGGTAAGGAATCCGCCAAACATCAACATGTCCCCTTTGTAGACCTTCCCAGCCATACCATCTTCCCCAACGACCCCATCCGCCCCACATACTCGGAAAGCCGTAGTCGATATAACGAATGTCATACTTCTCCTTGATCCCCATGAAGTAGGTAACAAGAAAATCCGGAGAGCCGTCATTGATCTTGCGGTAACCGATCTCGGTAAAGTGGTTTTCAAGTCCGGTGCGAATCCGTTCATTCCAAATCGTATTTGTGCCGACCGGATCCTCAGGCATTCTGGTAGTAACCTTAAAATCCCAGGTTCTCAGCTTTGAAAAATCGTAACTTCGGTCGTAATCGGATTTCGTTTCTGCCATCACGACCGTGCTGAAAATCACAAGTGCTGTACTTATAAGAAATAATTTGCGCATCGCTACATCTCCGAGTCGTCTTTACATTGGTTGAAGAAAATGGGCACAACCGGGCCGACGAGTAATTGGCCCAAGTTGTACCCATCTCGATCGCGCCTACGGCACAACCGCAATCTGGTTGCTGACGTCTTTAACGCCAGGCGCAGACCACGCTGCAATTCCAGCTTCGCTCTTTTCGAACCATGAGTGCACGTTACCCGTTAGCGTCACCTTGCCATCCGTGGCTTGCACCCTGATCCGCCGCGCATCGATTTCAGCGCTGCGTTTGAACGCGTCTTCGATCTTGTCTTTAACCGCAGTCATTGAAACCTGCGGCTTAACCAGTATGTGGTTGGTGAACCCCTTCACACCGGACAAATACTTGACAGCGAACTCAGCAGCGTTCTTCTGATAGAACCAATCCACGTTCCCTTCAAGCGTGATCCAACCCCCTTTAACCGTCAGTTGAATCTTTTCATCAGGAACATCAACTCGCTCTTTCAGAGCATTCAGTGCCGCCTCCGCGATGGCGGCATCAGTCTTCTTAAACAGCGGTTTCACCTCGATATCATTGGCAACGGCTCTGACGCCGTAGGTCTTCAATGCTACCCGTTCTGCGGCGAGCTTCTCCGCATATGTGTTGACGAAACCTGTTAACGTCACCACGCCGTCTTCCGCCGCGACTCCGATTTCGGACGTGGGAACCTCCGGCGCCCAGTCAAGCTGTTGCTCGACTCTGTCACGCAGCAGTGGATCTCCTGCGTCTTTTGCTCTATGAAGTAGAATCATCGCGCCATACTTGTTCGCGCAAAACAAGCGGTCTCGATGAAGCGCTTCCCGAACTGGACAGGCACCTTTCAGCGCATCCAGCTCTCCATCGCGCGCCCCTATCTCCACTTCGATAAACCTACAACGGAGTTGCAGGATATTCCTTTTGGAGACAACGCACGACTGTGGTCCTTTGCCTTGTGAACGGCGCTACCGTCTCCCTGGATGGACATTACTCCATCGACTACTACGACCACTCTGCCCCGCATGTGCCATTAGCAACTCAGCCTGCCTAACCCACCCAAAGGTGGGAGCCACTGCGGAATCCGGCGTAGCTCGCATAGCAATGTACCCGCCGACTTAGGTCTCCTTCCGATCCTGTTAACCTGACTAAAACAGGCTTGAGATTTATCTGCGAAGTTGCGAAGCCCTCGCAGCCCCTTACGACTCGCAACCAGAAACCCACAAGTCGCGGGGCAGTTTGCAGGATTTGGTCCTGCATTCCGCTGATCTCCCGCACCACTTAGTTACGTAGGTGCGTTTATGGATTGGATCTCGGATTCGACAATAACGGTCTGACCATATCGGCTTCCGTGACGAGCTCCTATTGGGAAGTGTAACTCTCCCGCAAGCCTCGCCCGTTTCCCCTGCAAGCTTGATCTCATGCCCGCCCGTTGCGGCATCGTGCAACAGGCTTCGGCAGGGTTAGGACGCCACTGCTTCGCCAGTGACGACTGGTTCCAACCAGTCTTGCTATGCGGCCTTTTCGCCGCGCCCTCTGGCTTCCATAATTCATTCCTCTTTCTTATCAAACAGCTCCCTGGAAGCGACCGCGACTCAGCCAAGAGGCGCACAAAGAACGCTTCCTTTTCTAATCCTGTTTTGCATTTTCACTCGGAGCAAGAATTGTGCCTACGCGAAGATTAGATTCGTCATGTTATTTGCTCGGGGATGGACGAGGGAATTCTGGCGGAACAAAAAGCAGCGTACTTTCGCGCAAACAACGTGCGAAACTTTTACCAGTTTCTTCGCTCGACGGTGGATGCTCGCGTCACTTGCGCAGTAAAAACGGTATGCGTGTTGCACGCAAAATCACCAAAGAACGTGTGAGTAGGAGTTAACCAATGAGCGAAAGAAAACAAAAGCTTGAACTTGATCAGGCAATAAAGATTCGATCAGGCAGGGTTCAGCTCGATGGTGAACTGAAGGTGCCGCAGGGAGCGAACGGCATCGTTCTTTTTGCCCATGGCAGTGGCAGCAGCCGGCACAGCCGACGTAATCAATACGTAGCGCGAGTTATACGTGAAGCCGGTGCAGGAACACTGTTATTTGATCTGCTAACAAAAGAGGAAGAGGCTATCGACGCGTATACGGGCGAACTTCGGTTCAACATAGAATTCCTAGCTAGAAGACTAGTCGATGCGACGAACTGGATAACATCACAGCCCTCAACCCAACATTTGCGCATTGGCTACTTTGGCGCGAGCACAGGCGCAGCCGCCGCATTGATTGGGGCCGTAGAGCTGAGCAACATCGTGGCTGCTGTAGTTTCGCGTGGCGGCCGACCCGACCTGGCACGAAACGCTTTGGCCAAAGTGAAAGCCCCCACACTGTTAATCGTGGGCGGCAACGATGATGTTGTTATCGAGTTGAACCAAGAGGCACTTGCGAAACTTACGTGCGAGAAGGAATTGAAAATCGTCCCTGCCGCATCGCATCTGTTTGAGGAGCCAGGCACATTAGAGCAGGTTGCTCAGCTCGCCAGCAATTGGTTCAAAAAGAAACTACAGCCACTGGCGGCGTCACGCGCAGGCTAATCTGTCCTCAAATCTTCTGCCGTAGAAAGCTAACGACGAACAGGAACGTCGCCACAGAGATAATCGTGGGTCCGAGGGCCAGATTGATTGTTGTCACTCCAATCGTAACGTGCGGGTAATAGTGATTAATAATGAGCCCGACAACCATCGACAAGATGCTGGCGAGCGCGGAAGCTGATAGGAATGCGGTCAGCGTGTGCGTCAACTGGCGACCTATCGCGGCGGGAACAATGATTAACGCACCCACCAGGAGAGCTCCCAGAAATCTTAAACCCAACAATACAGTCGTGCTGAAGGCCAAAAGAAAATAGAGGTCGAGTCGCGATATGTTTACCCCCGTAGCGGCCGCGAGTTCAGGGGAGAACAGGCTGAGAATAAGCTTGTGTCTAAAGCTGTAGATGAAGAGAAGAATTGCCCGGCGGGGTGCCGAGAGATCCCTGCACCAATCCAGATCCGCCGCCGCCAGAGGGTGGCACCCCAAGTTCCAATCCGGAAGGGTGCCCCTTCGGTTATCAGATCAGCAGCGGTGCGTGTTGCGTTCCCATTGCGTGCCCGCAACCGACTCCCACTCCGCCTTCCTGTCCTGAGGGTGAGATTTCTACGAAACTTCAATCAGTCCTGCCTCTTCCACGCCAGTGAACTCCACGCTCAGTCTTTAATGTAATCATCACTACATAGAAAACTGTCCTCAATGTAATGGCAATTACATAAGCCTACTCACCTCCGCATTATTTTGCATGCGTTCATTCCGAGCGGGTGTCTTAGGTTAGCGCACTATCAAGTGGTTCCTTACGGTAAGCATCTGTTGATGATGGCCAAATAGGATCAGTTGCCAAGTCGCAGTGCGTCTGCCGTCCTCGATTGCACCGCAGTCCGCTTTGAGTCGAAAGCAGCGACCAGCCTTTAGAGTTGGACCACGCTCAGGATAACAAAGTCAGAAGAACTATAGTGCGAGGTCTGGCGCGAGCGTTCGCGGCGGGACCATCTCACACTAACTAAATAGAAGGAGAATCCCATGGCGAACATTTCGAAGATTAACAGGGCAGCCGAGAAGGAGAAACAAAAGGCTGCCAGGAACAGGCGGGAAATTATCGCGGCGGGGTTGAGCCGGCGCGACATGCTTAGGATGGGGCTGCTAACAAGCGCGGGTATTCTAGTTGCCAAGAAAGGCTTGAGCGCCCGCGCTCTCAACAGCGCCGGTCACCTGGCGAGCGGCAGCGGCAATCCTGCCAGCCCTCAAACCACACCATTTGTACAGCCATTTACGCGGATGACGGTCAAGCAGCCGGTTGCCTCATTAACGCCTGCGCCAACTATCGCGCCGAACACAGCGGCCGGTGAGGGACGGACGATCGCACATCAGGCGTTTACGCAATTTGCACCAGTCAAATTTTATGAGATAGAGCAACGGCTCTCGAACATCGTCACGCATCCCGAACTTCCGCTCCAGCCTCTCTGGGGCTTCGACGGCCTCGTGCCGGGCCCGCTTTATGTCGAGCGTTACGGTCAACCTATCCTCGTCCGCAATCGCAATAACCTGCCGTTAGACAACCAAGGTTTCGGCAAGAACCGCGTCACAACGCACCTGCACAACGGGCATACGCCTTCCGAGTCAGACGGTAATCCGTGCTTCAACTTTGGCCGCGGACAGTTCTATGACCAGCATTACCCAAATGTATTGGCCGGCGTTAACTCGACACATGCCAACGTGGGCGGTGACATACAAGAGGCAATGAGCACACTCTGGTATCACGATCACATGCTCGATTTCACTGCGCAGAACGTCTACAAGGGTTTGGCTGGTATGTACATTCTCTTTAATGAGCATGACACCGGTGATGAAACCACTGGCTTCCGGCTGCCATCTTTCGGTGACGGCGCAACCGAAAACAGCAATTTCGACATTCCGATGCTGTTCAGCGATCACCTTTATGATTCGGAGAGCGGAATTGTCGCCTTCGATACTTTTGACTTCGATGGGGTGCTCGGCGATCGCTTCCTCGTCAATGGGAAGGTCCAACCCGTTTTGCACGTCCACCCGCGGCGCTATCGCTTCCGCTGGCTCGATGCAGGACCATCGCGCTTCTATCAGTTGTTCTTCACCGATTTGAATAACCTGAGCGGGCACATCAGGTTCCACCAGATTTCGACTGACGGTAATCTCCTGACGCGTCCCGTTGAGGTCGAAAGCGTCCGCATCTCGGTAGCCGAACGCGCGGACGTGATTATTGATTTTTCGAAGTACGCCGGCAAGACGCTGTACATCGAGAATCGCCTCGAGCAGGAAGACGGACGTGGTCCATCAGGTAAGGTTTTAAACGCGGGCCAGGGAAACTTGATCCTGAAGATAGTGGTTGATCTGCCACCCATCGCCGACAACAGCGCGGATCCGGCAACTATCACCGGGTTCTATGGCTTTCCCGATAAAACCGCGGCCCCTCGAATCACACGCTCTTTCACCTTCGATCGCAGCAACGGAAACTGGACCATCAACGGCCGCTTCATGGACCCGGAGTGCCAGGAGGTACGCGTCCACGTGCAGAAGAACTCTGTGGAGCACTGGATCATCAACAACAACTCCGGCGGATGGCAACACCCTGCGCACATACACTTCGAGGAATTTCAATTCCTCTCGATCAACGGGGCGCCACCGGCTTCGACTGGTCTGGTCCAGAACGGGCGCAAGGACGTCGTCCGGCTCGAACACAACATGCAAACGAAGACCTTCTTCCGTTTCCGCGACTTCGAAGGCAAGTATCCGTTCCACTGCCATAACGTTGTGCACGAGGACCACGCCATGATGCTTATCTTCGAGATCGGTCCAACCGGTGACAACAACACAGTGCCGTAACAAGAGAGGAGATGAACCATGAAAAGAATCAGAGGACAGAATCTGGTTGTGATCCTGATAGTGACTCTGTTCGCTAATGGACTCGCATCCGTAGTCGCGGCACAAGTGGCCCGGCAGGCGCAGGAAACAAAACGCGTGAAGACGCCGCGGGAGAGGATAGCCGAGCGCAACCTTCCAAACATCACATTGACGACGCACGAAGGCAGAAAAGTGAAATTCTACGACGATCTAATAAAGGACAAGATCGTCATCCTGAATTTCATGTACGCGAAGTGCGAAGGGATTTGCCCCGGCACAACCGCAAACCTGGTGAAGTTGCAGCGCGTCCTGGGTGATCGTGTCGGCAAAGACATCTTCATGTACTCGATCACACTCGATCCGGAGCGCGACACACCTGCGGTGCTGAACCGGTACGCCAAGGCTTACCACACAAAACCGGGTTGGCTCTTTCTAACAGGCAATCCGAAAGACGTCGAACTACTGCGGCGTAGTCTTGGCTTTATCGATCTCGACCCTCTGCGTGACGCAAACAAATCTAACCATATCGGCATGCTGAGATACGGGAATGAGGCAAGGCAATTGTGGGCCGGGTGCCCCGGCACAATGCAGCCAAGCAAGATCGCAAAACTTATCGGCCTGGTTGACTGGCCGGAGGCCGAGGAGGCCAGGAGAGGAGGAGACAGATGAAAAGGAACGAAACGATTATCAATGGTCTGCTTGTGACGGCGTGCCTGACACTAATTGTGGCAGCGGTCGTGGCGAACACCAAAGCTCAAACGGTCGCTGCGTCTAATGCATTCGCCGTCGGTCTTGGACCAGAGGGCGTGATTACTAACGGAACGCACGTCTTCGTGGCTAACCAATTTAGCAATACGGTGACAAAACTTCAGGCCAGTACAGGTGCTGTCGTCGGTACGTACGCAGTCGGAAAGCGACCTGTCAGCCTGGTTTTTGATGGCGCCAACATCTGGGTAGCGAACTACCTCGATGGCACCATCGCCAGACTCGATCCAAATAGCGGTGTAGTAACCGCCACCTATGAAGTTGGCGAGGGACCCGGCGGACTGCTTCCTGTTCAGGGTGAGATATGGGTAGCAAATCGTCTAAGTCACAATGTAACCAGGTTACGAGCCGCAGACGGTACAGTCATCGGAACGTATGAAGTGGGTACGCGCCCGCTCGGCTTGGCGACTGACGGCGCCCACATCTACATCACTAACAATGGCAGCGATTCCGTCACAAAGCTGCGCGCGTCCGATGGTTCAGTGGTCGCGACATTCAAAGTCGGTGACGGTCCTTTCGGAATCGCCTTCGATGGCGCGTATCTCTGGGTCGCGAACTTCGGCGACGCTAATGTGATGCGGCTCGATCCGGCGACCGGTGCGATCGCCGGCAGTCAAAAGGTCGGTGATGGACCAGTGTCGGTCGCATATAGCGGCGGCATCCTTTACGTGGTGAACAACGGGGGAGATAGCGTAACCAGGATAAGAACGAGCGACGCATCGAACCTGGGATTCTTTCCTGTAGGGCGGAGCCCAATTGGCGTGGCGGTGGACAGTACCAGCGTTTGGGTAACTAACTCGGAAGGAAATACAGTTACAAAACAGTAACCACTAAGCTGCGAGAAGCACAAAGCCACAAACAGCAATTTGTGACTTTTGTGCTTCTTGCGGCTACTTCACTTGAGGCTACCAAGCCAGTCAACAATTTTCGCCTTGTCTTCCGGGGACAGTTTCGGAAACGACTCAGGCATCGGATCTTTCAAACCATAAGCGCGGGTATTATCGAGCAGTTTGAGCAAGTCATCTTTCGAGCGATTGGGTTTGGCGGCAATTCCAATTAGCGATGGTCCAATCTTTCCGCCCTGTCCGTGACTTCCATGACAGTTAGCGCAAAAGTTCCGGGCAAATGCCGGAGGTGGACCATCATCACTATCCTTCTCATCAGAAACTTCGCTCTTGACAGAGCCAGTTGCATCCTCGATTTCCTGTGGCACAAAGGGGCTCGTGAGAAAGGCCCGCGCTTCCTCATCCTGTTTTTTGAATCTCGCACTAAGTACGGGATCCTGTTGGTCCTGATACCTGGCAAGAACACCAAGGCTAACAGCGCCGAGCAGAACAAAAACAAGACCAGCAGTGGCGATTGGGCGCCGAAAAGGATTGCGTTCAGGCCTTCGGTCGAGAAACGGAAGCCAAAAAAATACGCCGAAAAGTGCCCCTGGCAAAAGTACGGTCGGGATTAACGAGAGCTTGCCGGGAAAATACTTCAATAGTTCAAAAAGAGGCAGAAAATACCATGCCGGCCGCGCCAGGAAATCGGAGGTCGGATCGGCTTTCGGACCAAGGCGGGCTGGCAGAAGCTCAGCCAGTGCCAGAAGCGCGGCAAAGATGATCAACGCAGCGATCGAGTCCTTAAGCATTTGGTTCGGAAAGAACCGATCTACTCTGTGCTCAGCTCGATTGTGGTATGGTCCAGCTGCCCCTGCACGCCTGAAAAGGTAGACGTGTACGACAATCAATAACCCGAGCAGAAGCGGCAGCAGTAGCACATGGATCACGAAAAAGCGCGAGAGTGTCAGTGACGTAAGGTCACCGCCGCCAAGCATGAGCCGTCTTTGCGTTGGTCCGATCACGGGTACTTCGCCGGCGATAGACACACCAATTTTGGTTGCGAAGTAAGCGTCCTGGTCCCACGGCAGAAGATATCCCGTAAACGCAAAAGCCAACACTAACAGCAGCAGCAGTCCGCCCAGCATCCAAACGAGTTCTCGACCTTGCTTGTAGGCCCCGAATAGATAGGTCTGGAAAACATGACCTATGAGCAAAATGATCATGGCACTGGCGCCGTAAGCATGCAGCCCTCGAATCAATGCACCGCCGCGTACAGCCTTCTGAATGAAGGCGACACTTGCGTGCGCGTGATCCGCGCTGGGTACGTAATACGTCGAGAGCAAGATTCCCGTGATCACTTGCAAGGCAAACAGAAACGCCAGGGCGCTGCCAAAAATATAGGCCCAACGGGCGCCACCGCGGATCGGTTCGTCGAGAGCACGACGCCATAACTGGGCGACTCCGGTGCGTTCATCGACCCAGTTTGAAATTCTCTTCAGTTGACGTGTGATCATCGTTACTGAGCTAACTCTTTCTGAGGAGAGCCTTGTTTGAAATCCTGATATTTCACTTTTAGCGCGTCTCCATCGATTCGGCTCTCGAGCACATCAAGTCCGCGTGGAGTGGGGCCAGCAAGCTTGTCTCCATATGCGCCCCAGGAACTGCCATGGCATGGACAAACAAAACCATCCGCGGAGGCATCGATGGTGCAGCCAAGATGCGGACAAACGGCGGAGAAGACAGTCGCCGACCGGTCTTTCCTGACTACCCATACCGATCTTGATGATTTGAAACGCGCCCATCCGGAGTCGCGCTCCACCGTGACTTCATGTTTCGTTGGCTTGCCATCAGGAATCTCGTTCAAGACTCCGATTTCCGTCCAACTCGATGTTAGTTCCTCGCCAGGAGCGGGTGTGGCAACGAAGCGAGCAGCAATAGCGCCGATGGCGCCGGTAATCGTGGTCCAAATCAGGCCCACAAGGAGACCAACAAATGACCGCCGGCCCGAACGATTAGGGTCCTGCGTTGCAGTTTGAGAATCAGGTTGATTGTTCATCGCACAGTTTGGGGATGGTGAGGGTAGAAAGTTCAGCGCTTCTTTCGTCGACTTTTCCTGGTAACGATCTTCTCGATGTAAATCAGTCTCGTGAGTTCCGGCGTATCCTTCAGAGTGAAACGAACTGTGTCTCCGGGCGCTACGTCACCTATCACTTCCGGAGTTTCCGTTTTGAAGTGCATTGTCATGGCAGGCATGTATCCCTTGATCGTTTGGTGTTTGATCGTCACACCCGATTTGTCCTCATCAATTGAGACTATGCGGCCGGTACCCTGGAAGTAACGCGTAGACTGTTCTCTGGTTTGAGATCTCGCCTCTTGATTCAGCGAGAACATGGCAACAAGCAAAACAGCACTCAAAGTGTAGAAGATACTTCTCATGATTTTCTGAACGACTCCTCTAATCTCTTTCGGCCAGTAACGCATCAAGCCGCTCTGCATAATCTGCGGGCACACCGTTGCCGACATATCGAACGATACCCTTACTATCAAGGAAGAAGACCGTCGGGATGCCTTCAACTTTGTAATTGCGCGCGGTAGTTCCGTCGATATCACGCAACACCGCATAACGAATCCGGAAGTCTTTAATTCCAGCTTCGGTTCGCGCCTGGCTTTCTCGAACGTTTATGCCGAAAACGCGCACACCCCGGGACGCGTAGGCGTCAGCGAGTTTATTCACATGCAGCGCTTCATCGCGGCAGAAGCCGCACCATGAGGCCCAGAAGACCAACACTGCTGGTTGACCGCTGAGGTCGGCGAGTGATAGCCCGGCGCCATTCATTTGTACCAGTTGAAATTCCGGAGCGAGATTTCCCAGCTCCGTACCGCGGTTCGGAGCAGATGCAGCGATTTTGGTAGTACTCTCGATCGCTATCTTCTCCTTCTCGTTGTTTGATGAACGTCCAATAAAAAATGCGCCGGCAGTGATCGTCAATAAGATCAACGTAGATATTTTCCAATTTCTCATTTGTAAGTAATTCCTTTTTCTTCGGGTTAATTGACGGATGGGAGAGCGACTTGCGCTTTTGCCCGTCCGTCAATTCAGTCCGATTGCGGTCAAGCGCCTGCGATCGACACTACATGAATGGTCTTGGCTTTCGAATCAACCTGACCGGTGATCTTTACCTTCTGACCAGCAAACTCTCTGGCTTTAGCCTGAGATTCTTCGTCAAGCGTGTAGATAACCTTGCGGCCACGGTCCGCGAGAACGAACTTGCCACCCATCTCAACGCACTTGAGCGTGCAAGTCTTGTCGTCGTTCCCCATGTTTCCCGCCTCTTGCATTTTCTGGTGCGACAAGCCGCACTGACTATCAGCGATGTAACCGACGAGAGTTCGTGTTCGCCCAGTCGCCTTTGTGATCGTCTTTCCCGCTTTTGGATTACACGGGTTACATGGGTTCTGCGCGAAGGCGCTTGCCGAGAACAATCCGATTGTCATAACGAGCATTAAGAGTTTCTTCATATCGTTTCTCCTCGAGGTAAATGCCGCTGGCTTGCGAACGCCAGCCGGCATGAAAATTCGCACCGGCGCCGTTCTAAACAGTTGCAGGACGGTGTCAGATGCGAATTCAGGTTAAAGCGGGGATCAGTTATTTGTATGTAACCGTGATTACAACGCAGGCTTGCAGACGTCTTGGCGGAAATCAGAGCTGAATTTCTGTTTCAAATAGTTTGTATACGGAGGTGCGAGTATCGTGGAGGGCTTGCGAGAAGCGCCGGCGTTCTGTGGTTGAAAGTCGGCCCGATAACCTCGCCTCATAAAAGCGCGCGTAAAAGTCATCGGGATAAATGATCACCACGGCGTGCAGTTTCAATCCCGTACGATCAATCGTTCCGGAATAGTTGAACGTATGCCTGCCCCTGGGAGGGATGCGCGTGTCGGCAATCTCTCGATCGAGATTCAATGTAACCTGCCTGCCAACTACCTCCTCTTTCACGGTGTCAAGAAGTATTTTGCTATCGGATCCGACCAATTCCATGCGCAAGATGACTTTCGGTGTGACATAGGTGGGAAAATAATGACCTACGCGACGGTTCGTCAGGATCAATTTCGCCTCCAGCTTATCTCCGACTTCATAGATCTTTTGGTTTAAGTGCAACTCTACCTCCACGCCGCTCCTCACCATTTCAGGATCGTGAATGCCGCGCCATAGATGACGACGATCAGGCATGTGGCATTGCTGACAGTGAAGTCCTTCCGCCGGATATGGACTATCCTTCCATTCGTTGTATGTGTTCTCCAGAGGCTTTCCATTGAGCGCGTAACCATCAGCTTCGAATTGATGGCAGCTTTTGCAAAACTCCGCGCGTTCAAATGCGGGTGTGCGGGTCGCGTCGCCGTGGGGCAGTTGCGCCGGCGGTTTCCTGCTTTCAAGCGAACCATCACGCCGGGGTGGGCCAAAGCGCTGGTGATTTCGGACGTGGCATGCCGCGCACGTCAGACCTTTACTCTGTAGCGTTGGATCAAATTGAGGATTTCTTCTGAATCGTCCACCTGCCGAGATCATTTCTTGTTGCTCGCTGAGCGGTGCATGGCATGAATAGCAAACTTCAGCGGTAGCCGCTTCACTCCTTAAGAGCCCAGGTATCTGGCCCAACAAGCCAGGTCCCACCGCACGACTGTGAACCGTAGTTCTCCAATCCTCGAGCTGCCGCGGATGGCAACCTCCGCAACTCTCCGGGGCGAGCGAGACCTCAGACGCCGACCAGCCTCTCGGCGGCTTTCCTTGTAGTGGAATTGGTACGCGCCAATATTCTCTGAGGAATTCGATTTGAGCCTGGTCAGTCCACTCTTTCTGCGTCTGACCGGTGGCGATTACCGTCAACGTGATTGCAAGCATGCAGCCGAAAAGGATTCTTGTCATGTGCAGACAGCTCGACGCAATGAAGCTGTCTGAAGACTAGTCAGGTTCGATTCCAGGAACTGTAACTCACATTACAGAACTCGAGGCTTGACTCGCATAAGAATATGAGCCTGGTTCAACGGGAAATCATTATGAGTAGCAATTACTAAATAAACGGAGGACAGATGGAATTTACAGTTCACAAACCAACAACAGCGCCCAAGGCAGCCCAACCGATTTTGGAAGCCACTGAAAAGGCGCTTGGCTTCATTCCTAATCTTTATGGAGTGTTCGCAGAATCTCCGGCAGCTCTGCACGCCTACACGGCCATCGCTGAGGCGTTGAAGCAGAGTGCGCTTACCGCGGTCGAACAACAAGTGGTCGCGGTCGCAGTCAGTGCTGAAAACGAATGTGCCTATTGCGTGGCAGCGCATTCAACCATTGCGACTATGGTGAAGATGCCGCAGGCAATACTGAATGAGCTGCGGAGCCTGAGCGCTTTGTCAGATGAAAAGCTTGAGGCACTACGCAAGTTTGCGGTAGCAGTAGTGAAAAAGAGAGGTTGGGTCCCAAAAACTGATACCGAAGCCTTCTTTGCCGCCGGTTACACTCAACGTCACGTGCTTGAGGTGATTACCGTGGTTGCAATGAAGACCATGAGTAACTACGTCAATCATATTGCGGAGACGCCGATCGATCAGGCTTTCGCGTCCCAACAATGGTCACCACGAGGGGAAACTCAAGCCGCTTAAGGCGACGGCGTTCGGTGGTTTTAAAAACATCACTCGCGTAAAGGCGCAAAGAAAGCCCTGCAACAATGCGATCGCACTTTGCGCCTTTGCGATCAGGGGGCAGACGCTGTGGGCGCTGGTCCGAAAGTGGGCAGCGATACACAGAGTCTGCTACCCACGGCTTGCCGAGCTCGTATTTTGTCACCAACCCAGTCAGTAATCAGAACAACTGCA
>DATEDU010000012.1:0-2349 GCA_035281525.1 Pyrinomonadaceae bacterium
GTCATCCTCGGCGGTATCTTTACTTCAACGTTCCTGAACATGATCGTGATTCCGGCGTTGTACTTGAAGTACGGCAGAGCCGAGGCACCATCTTCCGCGCGCGATTATCCGCAAGGCCGCGAACTGTCCCCGTCAAATCCATTCAGACCATAGCTTAAGACGGCCAAAATCCACTTGCCCCAGCCGTAACGACTGAGAAGAAAAGGACATCAGCTCTAACAGAATGATTTAACATATCGCCTCCTTCGCTTGCAGATGATTTAAGCTGCAAGCTTTTCAGCGATAACACGTCTGGGACCGTCGCAAGGTTACAACCGGCGGTCAGGGATGAAGCTATTGCGCGAGATCGACAATTCTACCGATCCCTTTATCGACAGCTTTTTTATATACGGCGGCTGCGGTGATCACATCCTGAAGCGCCATTCCGGTCGAGTCGAAAATAATGAGTTCGTTTGACGATGTACGTCCGGGTTTCATTCCGGCAATGACGTCGCCGAGTTCGGCGTGTACGTGCTGTTTCGTCATCAAGTCCGAAGCAATGGCGTGATGCAGCTCTCCTATGGACGCGCACTGGTCCACGATGTCAACAACTGTCTTGTTTTTAGCGAGCAGTGCTGGTTCCAATTCTTGTTTGGTTTCACTGTCAGCTCCGACGGCTGCGATGAAAGTGCCAGGTTGCACGTACTCTTGCTTGAGAAAGAACTGAGTCGAAGGCGTGCAGGTGACGCAGATGTCAGTGCCTTTCATCGCTTCTCCCAAGTCGTTGGTGGTTTCAACTGCTATTTTCAGCTCGTCGGATAAATGGCTCGCAAACCGCTGCGCCGCAGCACTGTCAATGTCGAAAGCGAAGACGTGCTCCAAAGAAAAAATCTTCGAGAGCGCCTGAATCGACACACGGCCCTGGTTACCACAACCGCAAATCAATACAGATTTGGAATCTGGACGCGCCAGATACTTAGCAGCCACTGCTGTTGCCGCTCCGGTCCGGCGGACAGTGATTTCCATCGAATCCATGATTGCTAATGGGTAGCCATTTTGCGCATCGGCCAGGAAGATCGCGCCCTGAATTAGCGCCAAACCAAATCGTTTCGCGTTTTGCGGAAAGTTCGCGTTGATCTTGGCCGCAAAAAATGATCTGTCGAGTTCCAGGAGCCCGGCTTTAATATGGAAACCGCCATCCTGCGCGTGCACTCCGAGGATTCCGGGCGGCTGCGTTTTGCCCTCACCATAGAGTTTGAAGACTTGTTCGACGGCTGCGATGCACTCCTCAATACTGAGGAGGTCTGCAACCTCGCTCCGCGACAGTAGAAGCGTACCTTGCGACTTCATAAAAGATCGTCGAGCTGAGCGCCGGGCTGTACTTCCACCGGTTCCAAACCTTTGCGGAAGATTCGTGCGCCAGCCGATCCTTTCAAAATGGTCGAGCCGTTCTCCACACGAACCATCGCACCTTCTCGTAGACCTGCCACAGTCGTATCGTTCTCTTCGAGAAACTGAAGAATTCGTTCCTCCTGTGTCTCACCCATGTGAGTTGAGTTGGGATCCGGATCGAGAAAATGCGGACTGATCTGAAAAGGTACGAGCCCGAGCGCGTCGAATGAAGGTGGTTGGACGATCGGCATGTCCTTGGTCGTCTTGATCGTTGGGCCAGCAACATTCGAGCCCGCACTTGAGCCAACATACGGCATTCCCTCTGCGACTCTCCGACGAAGTCGTTCGATTAGATCAAAATCGTAGAGGGCTTTCAGGAGACGAAACGTGTTGCCGCCACCGATGAACACAGCCTGCGCATCGTTAACGACTTGAGTGGGTTCGGATGCTGTATGGATGGACGTTAGATCGATCCCCATCTTCTCAAATCGTTTTTGAGCAATGTCGGCGTAGGCATCGCGATCGTAAAGAGCATAAGGGACAAAGAGCACGCTCTTAGCACTTCCGAGAAAGTCGCAAATCTCGGCGGCGGCGTGATCGAGATAGCCACTGCCATAAAGCGTGGAGTTGCTAATCAGTAGCACTCGATTATTCGAGTTTTCGTTCTTCATTGTTTGTGCCTTTTAGTGGAGCTCGAGGCGCCGGGCGACTATTGTCTCCGACCCAGGCAGAAGAGCGCGTTGTCGATCGCGTCTACGCTGCGAAGCTTATCTCCGATTGCGATATGCGCAGACGGGCTGAGTATTTCTGTTTTCATACGTGTTCGCTCGTTACATTCTCGCTTGCTGAACTTTGTAACACTCGTTACTATACGCGTGATGTTACAAAAGTCGCAAGCCCGGCACGCCTCAACGCCTGAGTGGATTCTGCTGATCCATCAACTACCGCCCAAGCCAACAAATCTGCGCGTTCGCATCT
>DATEDU010000013.1:0-10915 GCA_035281525.1 Pyrinomonadaceae bacterium
TGGATTGTTTCCGCCCGATCCTGAGTTGACAGTTATGGAGAGTCCTCCCAGCAAGCCAGTCATGTAATCCGCATACGTCCCAGCCGGAAGTGCCGTGTTCAACCCGCTGATGCTGTAGCCGGTGGTCTCGTTCTTGTTAATCGCCACCAGCACCACGTTTCCAAAAAACTTCCGTTCATAGATGTAGACGTCGTTATTGATCCAGCGCTGCGACATCGAGCCGTAAGGAATGGCGGTATTCGTCCGCCGTAACGTTGAAAGTTTATTCATGAGTTGATACGCAGTGGTGCTGGTGGAGAAGGCAGACATCATCGGCCGGTTGTACGGATCCGTGCCGCCATCGGTGTCGTTGTGGAGATACTGCTCGGTGCCGTAGTAAATGCACGGGATGCCGCGCGACGTGAGAACAAATGACATCGCCTGGTGCAGACGGTTGTTGTTATTGTTGATGGAAAGAAAACGAGCCATGTCGTGATTGTCGATGAAGGTCACGAGGTCTTCATCCCAAGTGAAGTTGCTGTTCTCTTGTGAAATAACGCTATCGATCGTTGAAAACGCCGAATTACTTGGTCCAAACACGCTACGAATCGCCGTATTCAGCGGAAAGTCCAGCATCGAAATCCCACTCTTGTTAGAGAATTTGTAGGAGTCATGATAGAGCGGATCTGACGTTCCGTTCTGGAACCACTCGCCAAACAGGAAACTGTCCCCGTACGTGTAAATCGAGTTCGCGAGACTGTACTGCCATCCCCACGTTAAGTGCTTGATCGCGTCGATGCGAAATCCGTCGGCGCCATGCTGCTGAAAGAGCTGTGCCGACGCCTTCATGTAAGCGTCCATCGTCGCGTGTTCCTGGTTAACATCGGCTAGATCAAACAGTGTGTAGTACTGCGCTTGATATCGATCGTCCCAACCGCCACCCGAGATGTTGGGATTGTGGTGAAAATACCCGTTGGAATCGTTGGTGTAGTTTCCGAGGAATACGCCATTGTCATAGAGTGCGCCAAACTCACCGGCGTTGTTTTGAGTCGAATGGTTCGGCGCAAAGTCGATAATGATCTTGATTCCGTTTTGATGCGCCGCGGTAACGAGGTTATCGAAGTCAGTCCACGTATTACTCGAGTTGCCGAAGTGCTCTTCGATGCGTTTGAAATCCCGACCCTGGTAGCCATGATAAGAAGCCGTGGGGTTGCCACCTCCATCCGGAATGTTTGTGTTCAGGTTATCCACGGGAGGCGAGATCCAGATCGCCGTGACGCCCATGCCCGCGAGGTACGCCATCTTCTGTTGAATGCCCTGCAAGTCGCCGCCCCAGTACATTCGCCAATTTGTCTTCGTGGAATCATACAAACCTGAACTCTGTGACGGGTTGTTGTTGGCAGTATTACCGTCAAAGAATCTATCCGTGATGATTTGATAAATGACCTCGCGCTTAAAATCGGCGGCAAAAGCGGTCAGAGGTTGAAAGAGAACCGAGAGCACAAGTGAAATAACTGAGAGTCTGCAGGTGAGTCTACGCATGATGGACGAAACCTCCGTTGGATAGGCGAGCCCTGAGGGCACGATGCATTAACGAGACGAGTCAGTGATGGGATTGCGCGCGAGGGGGGCAAAGCGGTCCCGAGAAAGGATCCCACGTTCCTTATTTAGGGACCGCTGCGAATTGTACCACTCAAGGCACATAAATTTGCAGATTAGGAAGGGGGCAAGAGGAAAAATTTGCAGGTCAGGAAGGGGTCAAGCGAAGCGCGCCCCCGCTCCAAGGTCCGACGCCAACCGATGATTGGAACATCACTGCCTGTCTAAAGCTCACGCAACCTTGAGCGGGGCCGCGCTTCGCTTGACCCCTTCCCAACCTGCAAACTTATGCACCTTGAGTGGCCATGATTTACTTTAAATGCCTATTCAGCCACCCAAGCACCGTCTCGTGCCAGAGTTTGGAATTCTGTGGTTTCAAAATCCAATGACCTTCGTCAGGAAAAACAACCAGCTTCGAGTCCACACCCTTTCGCTGCAGTGCGGTGTACAGTTGCAGGCTTTCCGTGTAAGGCACTCGATAATCAAGCTCACCAGTTGTAACCAGAGTCGGCGTAGCAAAGTTGTTCGCGAACCGGTGTGGTGACCAGCGCTCGTACATTACCGGATTGGTCCATGGCGTACCCTTGAACTCCCATTCAGGAAACCATAACTCCTCCGTCGCGCCGTACATACTGGTCAGGTTGTAAACACCTGCATGCGAGACCAGGGTCTTGAATCGGAACCGCGGATCGTTGTTATGGCCCAAAATCCAATTGACCATGTAACCGCCGTAGGAAGCGCCTGCTCCACCAATCCGAGCCTTGTCGGCAAACGGATAGCGACGCAGAACATCCGCGACGCCATTTTTCAGATCGATAAAGACCTTACCGCCCCAGTCAGCACTGATCTCATTTGTGAACTGCTGGCCAAAGCTCACCGATCCTCGCGGGTTTGGCATAAACACGAGGTGACCAGCATCTGCGTAGACTTGAGGATTCCAACGATAACTCCAGGCGTCATTCCAAGCACTTTGAGGGCCGCCGTGAATCAGGACGACTAGGGGATACTTGCGATTGGGATTGAAATTCAAAGGCTTCACAATAAAGCCCTGGATCTTTTTACCGAGTGCTCCCGTCCACTCGATCTCTTCCGCTTCCTGTAAGCCGCTGCGTGAGATCAGTTCGTTGTTGAGGCGCGTGAGAGCCTTCAGCCCGGAGCCGTCAGTGTTGGCCTGGTAGATCTCGGCAGGCCGGGCGAGCGAACTGCTCGCGAAGACAAAAGCCTTGCCATCGGGGGTGACATTCAAGTTAGTTGCAAAGACGTTATCCAGAACTTTTTTGGGAACACCGCCCGAGATTGCCACCTGGTAGACAGGGTGATGTCCTCGTTCACCCGCGAGGAAGTAGATCGTATTTCCATCAGGGGACACCACCACATCCTCGACATTCAGATCGAAACCGCGAAGCAGTTCTGTAGTTGTTGCGGTGGCGCGGTTATAACTCATCAGACGCCAACGGTCGGCTTCGAAACCGCCGGTTGATTGCGAGCGGTAGAGTATGTATTTGCCGTCGTCGGTATAAATGGGACTGTCTTCGTAGCCTTTGTTGCGGGCCGTAATGTTCTTCGCAGCTCCGCCTGTAAGCGGAACAATATAAACATCACTGTTTGTGGATATAGCCTCCACCATGTCCGGATTGCGCAGGTAGACAATCTCCTTCGAATCAGGCGAGAACGAATAATCTACGTCGCCGGCTACGGCATAAGGCGGCGCGTCAAAATCTCCGGGCGTCAGATCGCGAGCTTCGCCGCCATCGCGAGGCATAATAAAGACGTGCGTGCGCTTCACATCGCGCCATTCGTTCCAATGCCGGTACAACAGACGATCGGTGATGTGAGCTTTAACTTTGCTCTTTGACGCTTCGTCCTCTTTACGCTTATTGCATGCTTCGTCTTTGCAGTCCGGATAAACATCGGAGGTAAAAGCAATCCACTTTCCATCAGGAGACCAAACCGGACCACCCGCGCCTGTAGAAATCTTCGTTAATTGTTCTTTGTCATCGCCGTCGGCATCCATCAACCAGATCTGGCCGCCGGTCGTGTACGCTATCTTCTTGCCGTCAGGAGACCATCGAGGTGAAGTTGCCGAACTGTCGCCGGTTGTGAGTTGCTTCATTGAACCGCCTTCAATGGGTATCACATAGATATGATTGACGACTCGATTCGCGTCGAAGTTTACGTCGCCGATGGTGAAAGCAACTCTTTTGCCGTCCGGGGAGACTTGCGGATCACCCACGCGCCGCACTTTCAGCAGTTCGTCGATGGTGAACCGGCGCGTATCTTGTGCTACTGTTGTCGCCGCACAAGAGAGCAAGAAAATACTCATCGAGATAATGAATCGCTTCATAATGTCCTCAAACTGTAGTGAAAAATTGTTTGGGAAAGCGACGACATTATTGCACTTTCATCCTGCGAGTTCCAAAGACTCAAGAATCATGAGTAGTGATATAGGTTGAAGGATTAGACCACTCTATTCACACCGGGCTTCAGCCCGGTGCTTAGCAGAGATTTTGTAAAGGAAACCGTTTAAACGGTTTTCCCGTAGAAGGTAACTGCAGGATCAGCGCGCTGAAGCGCGGAGTGAATGAGATGGACTTCGCAAACTGGACCACCGAATTATGAAGAAAATTTCCAGCACCATCCTGACCATCGCCATTTTGGCCGGTCTTTTCTCGCCTGCCACTGCTCGTGGCCAAAAGCAGGCGCCCAAAGTACCCGATCAGACCGCGAAGGAACTGCGAGAGTTTGAGCAGTTCGTTCGCACACAGATTGAGAAAGACCGGATTCCGGGGATGACGATCGGGTTCTTAAAAGAAGACATCACTTGGGTAAAAGCATTTGGCTATGCCGATCTGGAAAACAAGACGCCTGCGCTAGTTGACTCGGCATATCGCATCGCTTCAACGACCAAGCCGATGACTGCTGCCGCCATCGTCCAATTGGCGGAACGCGGCAAAATAGATCTTGACGCGGAGATTCAGACGTACCTTCCTGAATATCCCAAACAGAAGTGGCCGGTGACTGTTCGCCAATTGCTAACGCATCTCGGCGGCGGGCAGGGAGGGTCCGGGCTCGGGCCAGAGCACGTAACTTCGAAAGAGGTCGTTGCGCGTATTGCAAAGAGTCCTATCACAATCGAGCCGGGTACTCGATTCGTTTATGGAACGGGGGCTTACAATATTCTTGCTGCGGCGATCGAAAACGTTTCCGGCCAGTCGTTTGAAGCATACCTAAAAGAAAACCTTTGGCTTCCGGCAGGCATGAAAGACACGCGGATAGACGACGTGCGCGGAATTGTTCCCAATCGTGTGCGCGGTTACGACCTTGCGGACGGCGAGATAAAGAACGCCCCTTTTATAAATGTCAGCTCGCGGTTCGGCGGTGGCGGTGTCACAAGCACCGTGCCTGATCTGCTGCGGTGGGCTCGATTTTTTCTGTCCGGCAAAGTTGTCTCTCCCAAGTGGTACGACGAGATTCTTAAGCCTGTTGCGACGACAGCGAGGCGCTGGTCTGGTCCAGGTGATGGAGCGGAGTATTACACACTCGGATGGATGATTCGTCCCATGAACGGGAACTTTCTCATCAGCCATCACGGTAGCCAAAAAGGGACGGACTCGGCATTCTTTGTTTTCCCGGAAAAGCGGATGGCCATCACCATCCTGACGAATCTTGAATTTGGTCCTTTGGAAAAATACGCGCGGCGGCTATACGAAACCCTCACTGGAGAAGCATGGAGCGCTCGTGTCTACGCCAGGAACAAACTGGACGGCCCGATCGTCCGTGCTCTCGATGATTCATACAACTACGGCGCACTCCACTTCGCGCAGCATCAGAGGCCTTACACTGACGACCAGAAAGAGCTGGCAGAGTCGTTCGCATATTTCAATACAAATGCCAACAGAGAAAGTCTAAAAAGTGATTTCAAGAACGTATCGAGCAAGATAAGAGACGGTCGTCATCCGGTAGGCGAGAATAGTTTCATTAAACTCGGATCATTCATGGCAGCCAAGCTGGCCCAGAAGCATGGCCCGGCAAACTTTCGTCGATACCGCACAATGGGAGCACTATCTTTCTTTGCCGATTACGTACGACTCTACAAAACCGATACGCAAATCCCTCAGGAGCTCCAGTTCACTCCTGAGTTTGAAAAAATGATCGAACGTTGGGATGCAGACTGGGCTGCGACCTGGAATAGCTACACGCGCGACTTGATGTTCGGTCCTTCGTCCGACTTCGAGGCCATCGGCGCAAGGCTGAGAAAAGAGTTTAGCGGCAAAGAAGTGTACCCAGACTTCTCGAATGACTTACAAAGGATTCAGCAGGGCGAAGCAGCGTTAAGTGCCAGCAAACTCGGTGTCGATCTGTTTCCGCACTCTGACGAGCTACTTTTTAATTTGGCGTATTTTTTGATCATTGCAGAGCAGACAGAACAAGGTCGCTCGACTGCCAGGCGGATCGCCGGCAATTACGAAAGGCCCGTCGTCTATTTCAAACGGGCTTTTGAATCGAACCCAAGCGGCGTCATGCGCGCCGAAACGTTTGTTGACCTTGGACGGCGTTGGTTGCCGCGTCCGCAGATGCATGACGCTGCCATCACGCTTGTCCGTGATGGACTTGAACTCCATCCGCAAGTAGCAGCACTTCACGAGCTGCTCGGCGATCTCTTAGTCAAGAAAAACGAAAAAGACTTGGCTGTAAACAGCTACCGCAGGGCTTTCGAACTAG
Source organism: Pyrinomonadaceae bacterium (assembly GCA_035281525.1). GTDB lineage: Bacteria > Acidobacteriota > Blastocatellia > Pyrinomonadales > Pyrinomonadaceae > PSRF01. The sequence goes on from DATEDU010000013.1 coordinate 6,301, forward strand.
ATCCAAAACGTGGCAACGGCGCGAGTCTCGATGAATACATCAAGGCCCGAATTCTTCCCTAGTACCGTCAACAACGGGCGGTGATGCAGTTTGATCAAATCAATCTCATTCACACCGCGCTTTAGCGCGGTGGTCGTGAAAGCCAAAGTAACCAGAAACCGTTTAAACGGTTTCTCTTGTGAGTTCCTCCTTAACCACCGGGCTGAAGCCCGGTGTGAATGAGACTCAACCGCTTTCAAAACTGCATTACCATCCATACGATAAGTCTATGACCCGCCGGATCATTGTTGCCCTCCTGCGATTCGCGATGCGTGTTTACTTTCGTCGGGTTGAGGTTGACGGCCTCGAGAACGTGCCTCGCGATAGTCCGGTAATTTTTGTTCTCAATCACCCGAACGCGCTGGTCGATCCGGCCGCTCTGCTCTGTCTCGCTCCGAGGCGTGTCTCATTTTTGGCGAAGGCACCACTGTTCAAGACTCCCGTACTTGGTTTCCTGGTGCGAGCACTGGATTCGCTTCCGGTCTATCGCCAGCAGGACGAGGGCCAGGATGTCTCACGTAACCGAGAGACGTTTGCGGCCGCAAGTGAACTGCTGTCTAGGGGTGGAACAATCGGCATTTGCCCCGAAGGCGTATCGCACGATGAACCAGGACTGCGGCCGATCAAGACCGGCGCCGCCAGAATCGCCTTGGGCGCAGTCTCTACAGGTGATGTAAAAGGATTGAAGATCGTTCCAGCCGGACTGTACTACACTTCCAAAACAGCATTCCGCAGCTCGGCTTTACTCTATTTCGGAAAACCAATCGAAGTCACACCGGTTGAATTAGGGCCAGACGAGAATCCGCCGCGTCCGGCAGTACAGGAGTTGTCAAAGCGGATCGAGAACGCACTGCGTGGAGTCATGCTCGACGCCGAACACGAAGAAGCACTGCATACCATCGCACGTGCAGAAAGAATATTCTCCGCGAATGGGCAAAGTGAGTCAGATGAGAGTCTGACTGGAGAACTGTTGCTGCAACAACAGTTCATGAAGGCCTACCGGATATTGCGCGATCAAGCGCCACAACGACTAGAGCGGCTCGAGCTGCGCATGGTCCGTTTTGAGGAACAGTTGAAGCAGGCGGGTATGGATGCGCACGACTTGACGCCGCCGAACTCAACTGGCCATGTTCTCCGCCATCTCATCAGTCGACTCATAGTTTTTTTGATTCTCGTCGGGCCGGCGGTGCTGGGGGCCGTCATCCACTATCCGGCCTATCGAATCAGTGGTTATCTGGCTACAAGGCTCTCACGTGAGAGTGACGACGTCGTTTCGACGGGCAAAATCCTCTCGGCAATGTTGCTCTTTCCAATAACGTGGCTGCTCGTTACGTTCGTAGCGTATCAATTATTCGGAATCGTCGCAGCGATCATGGCCTTGATCGTGACGCCTGCCTTCGGCTACATCGCCGTCCGATTTTCAGAGGAGCTCGACAGTTTTCTCGGCGGCCTGCGCGCTCTCGTCTTCTTCTTGAGAAGACGCCGGTTTTTTGTGCGGATGATCGCCGAGCGCAACGCGATTCGCAGCGAGATTCTCGCGCTCGGCGACGAGGCGGCCACTGTCAGCAGATAGGCATTTCTTAAGGGTTTTGCGAGGGAAGGGGGAGTTTTCGCAAGCTTTCGGGGAATTAAGTTACTTCTTGCGCGACTTCGTGCTGCTTTTGCTTGCGGAGCGTTTCTTGCCGCCTGAAGCTCTCACAGTTCGACCCTTCCGGCCTTCACTTTGAATTCTTCCGGCACGCATAAGAGTGTCGTAACTTCCTCTGACAACGTTCCGCGCCACCTTTAGCTGATTCGCAAGTTCACGTTCACTAGGCAGGTAGCTTCCAACCGTCATGACTCCAGACTCGATAAGCCCAGTTAGCTGGTCTGCGATCTGCTTAGTTAATGATTCCGGTCGTTTTCGATTGACACGTATATTGGTTCTCACTCAGATGACCTCCTTGATTATCTGGGCTCGCTTTTAAAAAGATTCTAGGCGCGTGAGAATCAGGTGTCAACATAGTTAGTGGTCCAACGTCCAACGTCCAAAGTCCAACGTCCGAAGTCCAACGTCGAATCATGATCTTGGAACGGTAAGCGAGACTTTGGACGTTGGACTTTGGACGTTGGACTACTTTTCGAGTGCATTGTGCTTGCGCAGGATTTCAAGAGTTCGGTCGAGCGGTAAGGCTTGGACCGTGCGGCCACGGCCCATCGTAGTCGTGGCGCGAAATAATGAATTGTAAATCGCTTCTTCCGTGGCTTCGATCACCCCGAGAAACAACGGTGACACAGCATCATTCGGCAATGACTTCAAGCTACGGGGAGCATTGTGATCGGTTTGCACTTTGAGTCTAACGTCAGGTGAAGTAGAGAACGCGATGGCGTAGTCGCCACTCCCATTCGTCATGGCCGAGCCTGTTCGAGCCAGTCCGGTCATGGCTCGCGCCGCCATGCGTTCGAGATTGCGAGCATCGACGGGAGCGTCCGTCGCTATGACGATGATCACCGACCCGTCTGCGCTGCTGAGTTGATCCTTTAAATAGTATTCGCCCAGTTCGCGACCAACGGGAGCGCCGTTGATCGTCAGGACTCCGCCAAAATTAGTTTGTACCAAAACTCCCACGGTGTAACCGCCAAGCCGAGCCGGCAGTCTTCGCGAGGATGTGCCGATCCCGCCTTTGAAGCCGAACGCAAAGGTGCCAGTGCCGGCGCCAACTGATCCTTCTTCGACTGGCCCTGTCCTGGCATTCTTGATAGCTGCAAAAACATCATCGCGGGTAATGTGCCGGCCACGTATATCGTTCAGGTAACCGTCATTCGTTTCGGCGACTACAGGATTAACAGACTGCACGTCTTCATTGCCGGGCAACGCCAGCATGTAATCGAGCAGAAAATCGGCAACTCGAGGAACGGCTAACGTTGAAGTGAGCAGGATAGGCGTTTCGATCTCGCCCAGCTCGCGCACCTGAGTGGAGCCCATTAGTTTGCCGAAACCGTTGCCGACGAAGATTGCCCCAGGGACTTTCTCGCGAAAGAGATTTCCGCTGTGAGGCAGCACGGCTGTGACGCCAGTGCGGATGTTGTCGCCGCGCACGATTGTGGTGTGGCCGACCATGACGCCGGCCACATCTGTGATCGCGTTTAAAGGGCCGGTGGGAAGAATGCCGAGTTTTACTCCGGCTTCACGCGCGCGCGGCCGTTTATTGTCCTGAGGTAAAAAACTTGCAGATGAATGAACCGCTAGCAAAGTCGCGATTATTAATGTGAGTATAAAAGCTGCAAATTGTAGGGGCATCCCTCTGTGGGCGCCCCTGTGTTGAGCGAATCGGTTAAGGGGCGTCCACAGAGGGACGCCCCTACAATTTACATCACGACGTTTCATCGCGATCAACTGGCAAGAAAAGCAATCAGCGCCGGAATCGTCAGCCACAACAGACCTTTGACGAGGAAGAAGAGAAATCCCCAGAAGCCCAATCGTTTAATCCATTTCTTCAATCGCATTTTTCTACGTTTCCACCCAGAAATTATTGGTTGCGACCGGCTTCTGCGTTAGGAGCGAACGGCAAAAGATGTACATCACCCAGCACTCGACTGCAAATGGCGGGAATCCGAGGTAGCCCAAAATGGGCATCTCGAAGATCTTCACATCGCCGAAATATGGAACAGTATACGTCCATCTGCTCAACGCCCAGTAGTTCCAGAACTCCCAAAGCAGGCCGCATATCCCACCGGCTGCCAGCAGCGCAAACAACCTTCGATAACTTCCTTGTTGCAGATCCCCGATAATCGACGGCCAGCCGCGCAAGTAATTTATTGGATCGAGAAGAAAAATAAGTCCCAGCCAAACGACCGGCGCGAACCACGTCGAAATGATAATCAGCGGTATCACTGCCAGCACTGCGCCTATAAAGATCAAGACGTAGAGAATAGTTCGAACAGAACCGGGAGCGGAGCGACGGGGTCGCCCGAGGTTTTTGAATACCGTCGCAGCCAGCAGTTGGGCGGTCAGAAACATTGCCGGAAAGATTGTGGCAAAGGCCCAGTCATATCCAAACCGCCGCAGAAACGGGTTAGGTGTCAGATTGTGATAGTGCCACCAGAGTTCGAGATCTGAACGCCAAAAGCGCGGAGCGTTATAAAACTCAAACAACCACCAGGCGGCAATCGAAACGATTGCAATAACGAGAAACTCAAGTCTGTCGGTGACGAGAAGTGAGCGGCCGTACACTTTGAAGACTAGTGCATCCACAAAAAGGATGTAGCCGGTCCAGACGATTGGAGTAAACCATCCACCGACCAACTGGTTGCCGGAGAACAGTGCGACTTCCGCCAGGACAATGATGGCGATTCCGATATACCCATGGATCTTCATGTCGGATTTGAAATCCTTATGAAAAAAATTTGCAAGTTGGGAAGGGGCAAGGTGCCAGAGAAAATTTGCAAGTAGGGAAGGGGTCAAGGCGCTTCAGCGTCGCGCCCCCGCTCCAAGTCTCAAGTTATTCAATTCTGCGGAAATCAATTGGGCTGTTTTGATTCTAATGTTGAGCTCATTCAATATTGAGGCGGGGGCGCGACGCTGAAGCGCCTTGAC
>DATEDU010000014.1:0-15687 GCA_035281525.1 Pyrinomonadaceae bacterium
AGGTGAAACAGGTTATTGCTTCAGTTGCTTGCGATCAATTTTGCCCCGGTCGTTTTTGGGCAGGGACGCAGCAAATTCGACCCAGCGAGGATACTTGTACAGGGCCATCCGAGACTTGACGAACTCTTTCAGCTGCTCTGCCAGGTCGTCACTTGCGTTAACACTTTCCCGCAAAACTACGAATGCCTTTGGCTTAATCAGTCCATCACCGGCTTCGTGCCCGACGACGGCGCATTCCAACACGGCCTGATGCTGTAACAGGCAATTCTCGATTTCGCCGGGCGCCACATACACACCGCTAACTTTCAACATGTCGTCCGTGCGACCGTGATACCAGTAATAGCCGGCTTCATCGACGTGAAACTGATCGCCCGTCGTGCACCAATCGCCCGCGAAAGTCTGTTTAGACTTTTCGTGGGCATTCCAGTAGCAAAGCGCCGCCGAATCTCCTTTGATACGCAACGTGCCCATCTCTCCTGCCGGCACTTCGACTCCTTGCGCATTCACGATTTTAGCTTCATAGCCGTCAACTATCCGGCCGAGGCTTCCCGGCTTCACGTCACCGGGTCGATTGGTAATGTAAATGTGAAACATCTCTGCCGAACCAATGCCGTCGTAGATTTCGACGCCAAACGTTTTCATCCACCGGTCATACGATTCGACGGGCAGAGCCTCGCCTGCAGAGTAACAAAACCGCAGAGACGAAATGTCTTTACGTGCTGCAGCATCGGCGTTGAGCATTCCGTTAATCATTGTCGGAACGGTAGTGAGAATTGTCGGACGATATCGTTCGACGGCCTCAAACACCTTCTCCGGTGTGGAGCGTTCGGCGAAGAGAGCTGTCGCCCCGCCAACGGCAAACGGAAAGAGCAGGTTCGTGCCGGTCGCATAACCGAAGAACAGCTTCGGTACTGAGACTGTGATGTCGTCTTCATTTACACCGATAGTGCGCTTGGCAAAGACTTCAGTATTAAAAGGTAAGTCGTGCTGAAGATGAACAGCGCCTTTCGGATGGCCGGTCGAGCCGGAAGTAAAAAGCCAGATGGCAATGTCATCGCGGCGCGTGTCTGCCGGCTGACACTCGTCCACGCTGGACATGACTGGGGCATTGAATGAAAACCACTGCACCCGTGGGTTCGTGAAGTCAACATCAACTTCATCGTCATTCTTGCCAACCACCAGTACAGCACGCAGGTAATTTGCGTTTGCCGATGCTTCGGCAAACACCTTAAGTAAAGACGTATGAATTACGGCGACGCGGGCGCGGGTATATTCGAGATAGTATTGATAATCGACTGCCGGCAGCAGGGGGTTGACCATCGTGATAACGGCGCCGATGCGAGCTGCGCCGAACCACGTCCAGACAAACTCCGGACAATCCGGTAAGACAATCAATACTCGCTCTTCAATATCGAGTCCCAGTTCGCGCAGCGCATTGCCGGTGCGATTGGACATGCGCGCCGTTTCGGAATAGGTGAACGTTTGGTCCTGGAAGTACAGGCAGGTCTTGTTCTCGCGGCCCTCCTCGAGGTTGTGGTAGAGGAAGTAATCCGCCATGTTGAACTTTTCCGGAAATTCAATCGTCATGTCGATGCGCGGGAGAGTTCGGCGTCAATGAAGTCGTCCAAGCGCTTGCTGTCATCATCGTCACCCATTGTGAACCTGGCGGCGAAACCGATCTCGTAAGCTTCGTCCACGACCTCAGACCAAAAATACACTGGGCCGCTATCGGGTAAATCGATCTCGAGCCGGATCAACTCTCTTGGTTCTACCTTTCCTCCGGTGAGAACAAAACACCCGGTCTTGCTGAGACTAGTTATGGTAGCTGATTCCTGAGTAAGAACGCCTTCCCAACGCGCGGGCAAATTCACGTCGAGTCGCGGCGATTGTCGTCGCTCTATTGTCATGCAATGTTCTCCGTGTAACTTTAAACAATGTCCCTTTCAGTTGTCGCTAAAGCTGTCGATGCCCGTTCCGACATGCTAGCGATGTCCCGAATGTGAAGTGAAAGGACATCCTTCCGCTCCATGCTTAATGTCGAGATATGTACGAGCTTCCCATAGTTCGGGGAAAAACTTTTTATTAAGTGTCTTCTGCAAATATCCGATGCCTTCTGAGCCGCCGGTGCCTCGTTTGGCTCCGACCATTCGCTCCACCATCTTGATATGATGCGACCGCCAGAGGGAAAAATATTCGTCGTGTTCCAGCAAAGCTTCGGCTAATTGAAACTCTTCGTAGCGACTCTCAAAGTGAGTGAGAATCTCCAGCAGCGCCTTGACACGACGATCATAGAGTTTTTTGGCTTCTGCTTCAGCGAGGTTCTTGTCCTCCGCCGGCGCATCAAGCGCACGTCGTCGCAGCAGAGCAAAGAACACTTCACCTAATGTCGCAGCTTCAAATCTTTTCTGCAGCCTTTCTGAAGCAAACGCATCGTCACGAAATGCATTCAGAATGGCTTTATCTTTTTGTCCAGACACGAACTCAAGCTCCCGAAATTGCATCGACTGGAACCCGCTCGCAGGATTCAGTTGATCGCGGAATCCAAGAAAACTAATCGGTGTCATGGTTTCCAAAATATGTATTTGGCTAACCAACAGCTTTTCAATCTCAACGACTCGCTGCATCGCTCGGGACGCGGCAGCCATACGATCGTCATTCATCAGCGCAATGGCCGCATCGATCTCGTGAAGGATTTGTTTGAACCACAACTCGTAGGCTTGATGGATCGTAATGAAAAGGAGTTCGTCGTGGTGTTCAGGACCTGACAGGCATTCCTGCAAACCGATCAAATCGGGAACGCGCAGGTACTTGTTGTATGAAAGGGGGGTAGCTTTGCCGTATTCGTTGGACATAATGGTCTTAGGTCTTGGGTCTTTGGCCTTTATAAGAGTCAAGCCGAATCTCTGGCAAAGACCAAAGGCCGAAGAGCAAAGACCTTTTAAAATGCCGCTCCTGCCATTTCGTGCTGCATGTACGCCTGCGTGTCTCTAATCACTGCCATCTCCCGGATGACCAGTTCCAGCTCTTCGTCTGTCGTATAAAAGTGTGGTGAGATGCGCACTCCCGCGCCGGGTCGAAAGTCGACGATAAACTCGCGCCTGACGAGTTCACTGGTGATGCTCGATGCGTGTTCGTGATTGACGGTTACAGTGCCGCCCCGCTGCGCCGAGTCTTGTGGACTCGTCACCTCAAAGCCGGCTTCTGACGCCAGCTCGATCAGCCGCGTAGTTTGCCCCACGTTCTTGCGGCGAATATTTTCGACGCCAATCTTGTTAATGATCTCGTAGCCCGACTGAGCTGCATAGAGTGCAGGAATTGAAGGCGACCCATGTAGAAAGCGTGCGACGTTTGGCGCATAACGTAAGTTGGTGTCGAACGCAAAAGGCTGTTCGTGTGCCATCCAACCAGTCGTTTTAGGTTGCAGCTTCTCATGCAGGTCCGGTCGCACATACAGGTAGCCTGCTCCCGGCCCACCGCAAAGCCACTTCACCGATCCGCCGGTTGCAAAATCAACGTTCAAATCTTTAACACTCATCGGCACCGTGCCTGCCGACTGATAGACATCGAGCACCACCATGGCGCCGACTTCGTGAGCTCGCTCAGTAATCGCTTGCGCGTTTTGTAAGAAACCGCTTTTGAAGAGGACATGAGAGAAGGGTACAAGCAAGGTTTCTTCGTCAATCGCCGCGAGCATCCGTTCCAGTGGAACAGTAATGCCGTCATCTGATTTCACGGTTTCGATACGCAAACGCCCGTCGCGCGCGTGCGCTTCGTAGACATACATCACCGAAGGAAAGTTGAGTTCGGAATAGACAATCTTGTTTCTTCTCGGAGTCGGTTCCAGGCAGGACAGGACGAGCGACTGGCAAATAGAAACGTTCTGATGCATGACGACGGTGCCTGGTTCGGCGCCAATGATGCGGGCTACGTCGTTGCCAACCGTAATCGGCATATCCCACCAGCCTTCGGCCCAGGCTCTTACTCCGCGCGTCGCCCAGGCGTCCGTATAATCCTGCATGCGCTGGTGTGTAGCCCTGGGCATCGCACCGAGACTGTGAGAAATCAGGTAAACGGTGGTGTTTAGAATAGGAAACTCATCACGCCACTTGAGCAGTTCGTCAGTCAAAAGCAGTTCCTCCAAGTGATGAATTACTGTATCACACAGCAAAAGTCTTTGGCTTGTATGGTGTTGGCATAATGTGTGTTGTGCCAACTCTGAAATTGAACCGCCAAGACGCCAAGGACACCAAGCTGCGATACGAACGAACTCCAGTAGAAAACCGGGGATTTCGCCGTTCGCCAGCAACTTCCTTTGCGTGCTTGGCGCCTTGGCGGTTCATTTGCTGATTCCGGTTAGCGATAGTTGGTATCGGATAGCTTGTCGGTGCATGACTTAATGATAAAGTAATTTTCGATGTGGAAGTTTAAGAACCCGATTAAACACCAAATACCTGATACTCGCTGGCCAAACGCCGAGGAGGCCGCTCGTTCGCTGCTGTTCACACCGATCGCAGTCGGCCCGTTGACACTCGCGAGCCGGACTTGGGTGCCGGCTATGGTTCCATGGCGCGCGACTGAGGATGGATTCGTCACTCAAGCTAACCTCGACTGGTACCGCCGGTTTGCACAAGGACGTCCTGCGGCTCTGGTCGTAGAAGCAACCGGCGTACGTGACATTCCCAGTGGACCACTCTTGCGGATCGGTGACGATCGTTTCATTCCGGGATTGAGAAAGCTCGTCGAGACTGTAAGAGAAGCGAGCAGAGGAGAGACGCGACTCTTCATTCAGATCATCGACTTTCTCGCAGTAAAACGGCGGCCCGAAAGGTCCAAGTACTTCCAGAGATACTTTCAGATCGACCCGCGTCATCGCGAAGCTCTTGCCGATGTAACCGCTGATTCGGCTTGGCTCGATCGCGATACGTCAGAAATACGAACATTTCTGACGACTGCGCCGGACACTATCATCGAGCACGTACTCGATCAGCGCGAACAGGAATCACTTGCGTTTGGCTATCGCGAGCGCGTGATCGACATGGATCTGCCTCACGTCCGTGAGTTACCGGAAGTGCTGCCCGGCATTTTTGCCAGCGCTGCACGCAGAGCGCGCGAGGCAGGTTTCGACGGCGTTGAGTTGCATTACGCTCACGCGTATACGATGGCTGGATTTCTGAGCGCACTTAACAACCGCAACGATGGTTATGGTGGGCCACGCGAGAACCGGGTGAGGCTGCCGCTTGAGGTTTATCAAGCCGTGCGCAGAGAAGTCGGGCACGATTACGTTGTTGGCGTTCGCTTTCTCGGCGACGAAGTAATCGAAGGCGGAAATCGCATCGAAGATGCGGTTTACTTTGGAGTGGAATTTGCCCGGGCAGGGTTGGATTTTCTTTCAATCTCTAAGGGTGGAAAATTTGAAGACGCCCAACAACCAAAAGTGGGTCAAGCTGTGTACCCCTACACCGGTAAGAGCGGCTATGAATGCATGCCGACGACTCTTTCAGATGAGGTGGGTCCATTTGGCAGAAGTATTCCGCTCGTCGCCGCAATTAAACGAGCAGTTAACGATGCTGGGTTTACTACGCCGGTCGTCGCCACTGGAGGCATCGCAACCTTTGAACAGGCAGAAGCAATTCTCGAGCGTGGTGAGGCAGATATCGTTGGACTGGCGCGTCAGGCTCTCGCCGATCCCGATTGGTTTATCAAAGTGAAGTCAGGGCGAGGAGCGGAAGTGCGGCGATGCACTTACACGAACTATTGTGAAGCGTTGGACCAGGCTCACCGTGCGGTGACGTGCAAGCTTTGGGATCGAGTAGATCTGGAGGAACCGGGTATCGCTACGGTCGATGAAGGCCGCCGTCGCTTGCTCGCCCCAGATTGGCAAGGTTAGAACTTGTCGTGGGGCGATGGTCCTGAATTATTGTGCGCGACTCCAGCTTCAGTGACAAAGGAATGATCCTCGTCAACAGTTAGGTCAAAGACTGTTTCATTTACAACGCGATAATCAACCGACTGAATTACGGCAGTTTCACCTAGTTCGTTGATTACCAACAAATCGCCGGGCTTGAGCTCATGAGCCAGTCGCCATTCTTGACCCACGCCGGTATTTGGCGTGGCGGAGAGATATTCGCCAATTTCCTTTAGCACTCCTTCTAAATCATTGACTACCCTTTCGTTTCGAAACCTCAACACACGTACGCCAGCAAGCTGGATTTGCCGGTGTCTGATGCCATCAGCCCAATGAGATCTGTCGGAGTCATGTATGGAACCATCAAGTTCAACTGCAAGTCGCGCCTCTGCACAATAAAAATCAGCGATGTAATTCGGGCCAAGAGGGTGTTGTCGTCGGAACTTCAAACCTAGAAGTTGGCGTCTACGAAGGCATTCCCATAGGATTTTTTCCGCTGCTGTCGAGTCGCGACGCAGGTCACGCGCGAGTTCCGCAAGTCGTGGAGCTGCCCCACCCAGGTTCCAGTGAATTCTTTCGTGATTTATTCCCCTCCCCGCAAGCGGGGAGGGGTTAGGGGTGGGGTTTGTCTCGGCGGTTACCTCTCCCCCCTGCCCCCTCTCCGCTTGCGGAGAGGGGGTAAGAAAGAGTTGATCAGGCGTAGCCCATACAGCCGAACTTCCATCTATACTGATTCCGATGATCCTGCCAACATGCGGACGTTTTTGTACGCCGACAACATCCCGCAATCGACCGCGATGGGTCCACACACGTTCCCCTTTGCGAATGGCCTCGATTGGTTTCCAGCCGTTTTCCGTCTTGACTCTTGTTTCCTTGAGGAAGCAATTTGAAAGCGCCTTCTCATATTTAGAAATAAACCCCGGATCGCGTCTTCGTAAATCCTCGTAGCTCACGCGGCCGCTCCTCGTCATCAGACTCAATGCTAATTCAGGCGGGCTCAAATGCATGTAGTTCCGCGCATTTTCGAACCAAAGCATACTTTCATACGCTGCAGCCTGGTACTCCTCAATTACGGGCCTGCGCGTAGATTCGAATCTACTTAAGGCGCCCGCGACGTCGTTTGACTGCTGGAAACACTCGTACAGCGCAATGGCATCTTCCATCGCCAGCTTTGTGCCTGAGCCGATCGAGAAATGTGCTGTATGCAATGCATCGCCGAGCAGCACAATATTCTCGAAAGACCAGTTGGAGTTCTTAACCAGCAGAAAATTAATCCATTTCGAATTGTTTGAAAGTAGCGGGGCGCCGTCCAGGTCTTTAGCAAAAACTTCTGCCACGCGGGCTCGAGTGTCGGCGTCGCTCAACTCAGCGAAACCGCTTTGGTTCCAGGTTTGCTCATCACACTCCACAATAAACGTGCTGGTTGTCTTGTTGAATTTATAAGAGTGGGCAGCGAGGACGCCGGTTTCGTTTTCGCGAAACGTCAGAGTCAAGCCATGAAACAATTGACGAGTGCCGTACCAAATGTACCGGTTGGGACGCACGTCCAATGTCGGCCGGAGATGATCTGAATATTGTTTTCTGACGGTGCTGTTGACGCCGTCCGCTGCCACTAATAGATCGCAATTACTTCGAAGCGACTCGACATCATTAATCTCAGTCTTGAACTGCAGTTCGATCCCGAGTTGCTCGCAGCGCTGCTGGAGAATCTTCAGAAGTTGAAGACGAGAAATGCCTGAGAAGCTATTACCGCGAACTGAAATCTTCGTGTCGCGATGTACGACATCGACGTTGTCCCAAGCCTCGAACTCTTTGGTTATGCCCGCATGAGTTTCTTCATCTGCTTCGCGGAGGTTCTTCAGCGTTTTGCCGGAAAACACTACGCCCCAACCAAAGGTGTCGTTTGGTCCATTCCGTTCGTAGATTGTGATCTGGTGTGAGGGGTTTGACTTCTTCATCAGGATTGCGAAATACAACCCCGCCGGCCCCCCTCCGATAATATTGATTTTCATTCTGGACTAGCGCTGGTTATAGAGCTCAAGAATCGCCGCCCATTCACTTGGCAAGACGGTTGGCGCTGAAGTCAATTCGTGGGCACATCTCGTCATCATCTCTACGAAGTATTTTGCATGAAGGAACGCCTCAACGATCGGTCTTGCACGAAATGTCCAGTTTAAGTTGTCCTCTGGTTGGAATTCGAATCCTGTTCCAGAAGCGATAATTTCCTCGAACCATGAGCAAAGCTGGCGATTGGGCGATTGGCCAATGGCTCGGAATAGTTCTACTGCTCTCAAAGTGAGATTCTGTAGGTCATAAACCTTGAAGGATTGATGGTAGAAACGATAGATCCCATCGAGGTACATGCCTTGGAAACCTATGCCGAGGCGCTCAAGATTTCGAAGATTGGCCTTTATAGAGTCGAGTAACGTTTGATCGTTTTGAAGTCGCTTTTTAAGATGTTCCGATTGTTGCCGATCAGGTTCAAACAAGGAACTCACTCCTTCAAGAGTTGGTTTGCGATGATTAGTTTCTGAATCTCCGATGTCCCCTCATAAATCCGCAAGGCGCGGACGTCGCGATAGAGACGCTCGACTACGCTGCCGTGCACCAAGCCCGCGCCGCCATGTATCTGGACTGCCTGATCGATGATGCGGCCAGCAGCCTCTGTCGCAAACAACTTCGCCTCGCTAGCTTCACGACTTACTCGACTCGTTCCCACGTCTTTCGAATACGCAGCGTGGTAGACCAACAGACGTGCGGCATCCAGCTCAGTGATCATGTCCGCGAGTTTCTCCTGAATTAGCTGGTGCTCTGACAATAGGCGCCCAAATTGTTTACGACTCGATGCGTAACGCAGAGACTCGACGAGTGCGCGGCCAGCCATGCCGCATGCAGCAGCGCCGACACTCGGCCTGAATGTGTCGAGCGTTCGCATCGCCAGCAGAAATCCATCTCCTTCTGCGCCTACCATATCTTCTGCTGGAACTCGACACCCTTTTAATTCGATTTCGCCGATCGGGTGCGGCGAAAACATCGGCGTGCGCTCAACCACACTAAAGCCTGGCATCTTCGCGCCAACGACAAACGCGGAAAGCTCTGCTCGACCGCCCGTCTGAGTCCCTGTCCTGGCAAACACGGTATAAAAGTCAGCGACGCCGGCATTTGAAATGAATCGCTTGCGACCGTCTATGACCCACGCGTCACCATCCCTTCGCGCCATGGTCTTGATGGCAGAAACATCAGACCCCGCGTCCGGTTCAGTTAAAGCGAACGCTGCAATAGCTCTGCCTTCCAGAGCGCGCGATAGCCAGAAATCCCGTACGTGTGCCGGAGCAGCCTGACTGATCGCGTACGTGCCTAAGCCCTGCATCACAAAAGCCAGGTCAGCCAACGTCGACGAATACGATAACGTTTCTCGAATGAGGCAAAGCGTGCGGACATCGAGCCTGCTGTCAGGGCTCGCAATTGCGTAACGAAGTAAGCCCGCTTGGGCCAGCAAACTCACAAACTGGCGAATACGTTGTTCCGCGTCTCGTTCATCGCCTGAGTTGCTTTCGATCTCACGCTCGACAAACACCGCTACGCTCGCCGCGAGTTGACGATGCTCTGGCGTGAAGAAAGGAGATTCTTCGATGAACTTATCCATTACTTGAATTTCGGTTCCCGTTTGCCTACGAATGCTTCGTATGCTTCGCGATAATCCGGGTGCTGCATACAGACCGCTTGCGCGTGTGATTCACATTCCAACGCTGCTTCAAGACTCATATCGAGTTCGCGATTGAGCAGTTCCTTGGTCTTAGCCAATGCGAACGCAGGCCCCTTCGCCAAGCGCTCGGCAAATTCACGCGTGACTGCCGCTAATTGTTCAGGGGGCACTACGCGATTATACAAGCCAATTCGCTCGGCCTCTGCCGCGGAAATGAAATCGCCGGTGTAGAGCAGTTCGGTCGCTTTTGCCAGACCAACTGTCCTGGGTAACAAATATGCGGCGCCCATGTCAGCTCCGGATAAGCCCACTTTTACAAACAGAAACGCGATACGTGCGGCCTCACTGGCGATGCGAATGTCAGACGCAAGTGCGATGCAGGCACCCGCGCCGGCAGTTGTTCCATTCAGACTGGCGATGACAGGTTTATGAAGCGTTCGTATTTTATGGACCAGCTCACAGGTCATGCGATTAAAGTCGAGCAAGCCTTCCATGTCGCGGCTGAAGAGCTCGCCAATAATGTCGTGGACGTCTCCACCTGAGCAAAACGCGCGTCCGGCTCCGGTGATCACGACTACGCGCACTTGTTTTTCCTCGCGCAGCGCCGCGAAAGTGTCAGTTAATTCTCGATACACCTGGAATGTGAGGGCGTTCAGCCGTTCTGGCCGGTTGAGAGTGATGGTGGCGATTCCGGTGTCACTTTGCTCCAAAAGAAAACTGTCTGGTTGTTTCATTATGACGTGACTGATGATGCGTGCTTCGAATGGACCAACCTCATTTGATGGGAACCTCGCTGATGATCTTTACCGGCGCCGGAAGCGCTCCCGAAGTCAAGACGTTGGCGGTGATCTCAGAGGTGACTCGTTTGCCCGGAAGCGACTCCAGCATATTTGTCACGCATTTAAAACGGCGATGCCTTCAATTTCCACCTTTGCCTGGTCGTCCAGCAAACTCTTTACTTCGACCAGGACCATTGCGGGAAAATGCTTGCCCATGTGTTCGCGGTAACGCACGCCAATGTCTTCGGCCCTTGCTTTATATTCGTTCTTATCAGTTACGTAGATGATGAGGCGAGCGACCCGGTCCGGTGAAGCTCCTGCTTGCTCGACCACCGAAATCAAGTTTGCCAAAGCGCGATCAAATTGTTCGACGAGATCAGCGCTGACGATCTCCTGATCTTCGTTCCAGCCGATTTGGCCGGCAATGAACAGCAAACGACCGCCAGGTTCCGTTACGACTCCGTTTGAATATCCTCGCGGAGACCCCAGTTTAGCCGGATTAATAAAGTGAAAACTCACGCGCAGGAAGGTAGTAGATTCCGCGACGATGAGCAAGTTCGTCAAAGACTATCCACAGATTACACAGATTACACAGAACAAGGCTGGAGATCTGGCTCTCATCCCAAAACGATGCAAAGAGGGCAAACTTAGCTCTCAGGTTCTGCCTTGTTTCTGAATCTGTGTAATCTGCGGATAGAGATTTAAAGAATTTTGTCCAGGCGAGAGGCGAGTTGACCCGCCAAGTTTCCCTGCGGATCGAGTCCACGGATTGGCTCATCGACCACGTTGCCCTGCTTGTCCAAAATGATTATGGACGGCAACTGATCGATGCCGAGCTTTTTCGAAATTTGTCCCTCAGGATCGCGCAAGACCGTGACCTTCAATCCGAATTTATCAGCGAAGGCGCGCAACTGCTGGTCGGAAGCATAGTTCTTGGATTTACTATCGTTCGATTCGGTACTGACAAAGTAAACGACAACGCCACGAGCGCTGTACTCATCGGCCAGTTTTCGCAAGCCTTGTAATTGAGCGCGCGAAAGTGGAAGCCACGAGGCTCCGAACGCCAGAACTACGACTTCGCCACGCAGGCTATCAGCCGTGACAGTCTGGCCGTCCACCGAACGCATTGAGAATTCGACTGGCCCGGTCTCGCGTCTTTGGGCGAAAGCCAGGTTCGCGCTCAGCAAAACCAGCGAGCACGCAGCCAACCGAAGCTTGGACTTTCTTGAAAGAAACATCATTTTTCCTTCGTGTGGCCGCTTCTGAAACGAGAAATTGCGGCTCCAACACCGCATTTAGATGAGACCGAGACCGGTTTAGTTGGGTGGCCGTGACGTGGCGGCCACGCCTCAATGGCCCATGTTTGGCTGCGTACCGAAGATTTCTTCGTGCAATGCACGGTAATCATCCCACGTATCCATATCCCGTGCAATGTAAGGGGAATTTGCCGGCAGCCGTCGCACCTGGGCCTTGTGAGCGTCGAAGAGAGATTTAAGACCGCGATTCGAATCCAGTTTCATGAGCTCATCGCGGAATCTTAAATCGACTAAAACTGGATGTCCCCCGCGACTTTGAAACTCTGGTATGACCAATTGCTGGCCTGACCGCCATTCCTGAACGATTGTTCGTATGGCATCAGGCGGCACAGCTGGGTGGTCGGTCAAAGCGATCAAGATAGCTTTTGCCTCCGTCGGGAGTTCGCGGACTCCGTATCTGATTGAATCGCTCATTTCGCTTTCGGGATCGGGGTTGAGCGCAAAACGAAGATCCAGGTCTTTAAGGCTCTCTGTTACATCACCCGCGCGATGACCGAGAACGACAACAATGTCTTCAACTCCGGCGGCTTGGAGGTTTTGTATGCAACTGCGAATGACGGTCGTTTGGCCAAAGGGAAGAAGAGGTTTGAATGCACCCATGCGGCGGGAGCGGCCGGCAGCAAGCAAGATAGCCGCGACATCGTTAGTCTTTGGTCTTCGGTCTTTGGTCTTTGGTTTGTTTTTCTTCATTCCTTGAATGGACATCAAGTCCAAAGACCTAAGACCAAAGACCAAAAACCCAAGAGGCTCAAGTTAGTTATTCGAGTAGGGCTTCAAGAGCGCGGAGCGTATATTGGCGGGCCATTTGTTTGCGCCAGTTCATAACGAAGTCGGTGTTGTCGAGTGGGCGAGCTTTGATGTAAGCAGCTTCAGCCGCGGCGCCGATCCGGTCTCGATCAAACGGCTGTCCAATCAAGGCCTCGGCTGCCTCTTTCACCTCGAGAGGGGACGGAGCGATACCGCCAAGCACAATCCGCGCATCTTTGACTGCAGGCGTCCGGCCCATATCGAATTTTACGTAGGTGGCGACGCCAAGCACTGGGAAATCAAAAGCGCCTCGACGCCTGAGCTTCTGGTACGAAGCTCGCCAGCCATTTGTCGGAGGAAGGTGAATGTCAACCAACAACTCGTCTGCTCGTTTATGCAGGTAGTCAATACCGTCGTCGTTATAAAGACCTGCTGCATCAATCATGCGTTCACCGAGGGTAGATACAAACCGCAGCTTTGCTCCAATGGCTACCATCACGGGTACTAGATCCGACGATTGAACTGCCCAACATTTCGAGCTGCCCGGTGCCACCCAGCAGACGTCACCGTCTTTCTTTAAGCAGAAATTGACGCCTTTGCGCCACTCATAGTTCTGATCGTAGTAATTGCAGCGCGTGTCGAGCAGTAAGTTACCGCCGATCGTTCCCATGTTACGAAGTATCGGAGTCGAGATCTGTCGCGCGGCCCCTGCGACGACTGGGTAGTCACGATTGATGATTGGATGTTCGCAGATGTCGGTGAGCGTAACGGATGCGCCGATAGATAAGCCTGAGTTTCCATCACCTTTGATCTGGTTCAGTTCCGGAAGTCGCATAACGGAGATGACTGTGCGAGGTGTCTGCTGGCGCCGTTTCATGTTGGGGTAGAGGTCGGTGCCTCCCGCGACAAACTGTCCGTGTGGCCCTACGCTAGCGATAATCTTCACCGCCTCCGCCACAGTCCGCGGAACGAAGTATTCAAATTTCGGCAACCTCATCATAGATTTTAAGAATGCACCGCCACTCGCGGCATTTCTTTGCCGTCGCCCCCTTCGGCCGGCGTCAGCACTCTCAATGGATCAGGCCAATCCACTGACGGAACCGAATCTGGCCCATAACGCGCCGTTCGACCACGCTCTTTTTCTTTCAATGCCTTCAAAACTTTTTCAGGAGTAATCGGAACTTCATCGATCCGCACTCCCACAGCGTTGTAAACCGCATTTGCTACCGCCGGAGGCACTGGAAGGAGAGGTCCTTGTCCCACTTCTTTGGCGCCAAATGGACCATTTGGATCAGCATCTTCAATCAGGTAAGTCTTGACGTCGCACATCTCCATCGTCGTGGGACTCTTGTATTCGAGCAATGAAGGAAACTTGTGAACGACGTTGCGGTTGCCTCGGTAAGCCATCTCTTCCATGAGGATTTCACCCAACCCCATGTAGACGCTGCCTTCAACCTGGCCCATCACGAGCATTGGATTGATCGAGCGGCCAATGTCATGCGCGATCCAGATGCGTTCGACGACCACGATGCCGGTCGATGAATCGACATCGACCTCAGCAACCGCAGCCGAGTAGCTGTAAGCCGGCGATGGACCAACGCCAGAACCTTTGTATTTACCTGCCGACGGCGGTGGTGAATATGAACCTACTGTTCCAATCGTGCCGAACTTCGATTCTGCCAGAACCACAGCTTCGGCGAATGACACTCCCACTTCGGGATGCTCGACATCGAAGACGCGACGTTCCGCCAACGAAATGTTCTCGATCGGCGCTCCGAGTTTTTCGGCTACGGCCATGACCAGCAGTTCCCGAGCTCTTTCGGCTGCCTGAATGGCTGCGTTGCCGGTCATCAACGTGACGCGACTCGAATAACTACCAAGATCAACCGGAGTAAGATCTGTGTCTGCCGTGACCACGCGAATATCGAACGGATCGATTCCCAGCACTTCTGCCACGATGTACGCAAGGATCGAGTCAGAGCCCTGGCCGATATCGATCGATCCGCACATCACGCACACGCCGCCCTGACGATCGAGCCGCAACTGCACACCCGATTGCGGCATGTTGTTCCAGTAAATCGGCAATCCCGCGCCGCAAATATAGGAGCTGCATGCGATCCCGATCCCCTTACCGTAGGGAAGCCTCCGACGATCGGGAAGCCAACCGAAGAACTTGTTCTTCCAGTTAGAGCCTTCGACTACTTTCTCAATGCACTTTCCGAGTCCCATGCTGCCAACACGCAGATAATTGGCCGTAACCGAATATGGCTTAACCAAATGGAGCTGGCGCATCTCGGCAGGATCGAGATTGAGTTGTTCAGCGATCTTGTCGAGGTGAACTTCCAGAGCGTATCGAGGCTGCGGTGTTCCGTGTCCACGCTTTGGACCGCATGGTGCTTTGTTAGTGAAACAGCGAATGCCCTGGAATTTGTACTTTGGAACTTCGTACGTGACGGTCTGGAGAGCTCCGGTGTAGAAGGTGCTCGCAACTCCGTAGCTTCCATAAGCCCCGCCATCCAAAAATGACTTGAAGTGCATTCCGGTAATCGCGCCATCCTTCTTGACACCAGTCTTGACGTGCATCAGCACAGGATGTCGTCCGCGATGGCAGTAGAAGACCTCTTCGCGAGTGAGAGTGCATTTCACCGGGCGCCCAGTCATCATTGCCAGCTTGCTAACAACAATTTCATGATTGAAGGGATCGCTCTTGCCGCCAAAGCCGCCACCGTTGGGAGTCGCGATCACACGAATGTGACTCGCCGATATTTGAAGTACTTTCGCCAGCGCTCGATGCACGTAGTGCGGAGTCTGAGTAGAACTCCACAGAGTTAGTTTTTGATCTGTGTCGAAGTATGCGACCGCAGCGTGTTGTTCGAGAGGGATGTGCGTGTTTCCTTCGTAGAAAAACGTGTCCTCTCGAACGAGATCGGCTTCAGCGAAGGCCTGCTCGACGTCACCAAATTCAAGTGAGACTTTCTTGTGAACGTTGCCGCTGTCACCGTAGTCATGAATCCGAGGTTCGTCGATAAGCAGTGCTTCATCAATTGAGGAGATTGTATTCAGTGGCTCATATTCGACTTCGATCAAATTCATCGCGTCGAAGGCTGTGTCCTCATCGATGGCTGCTACTGCCGCGACCGGATCGCCGATAAAGCGAACCTTGTCGATACATAGTGCGTGCTCATCCTGACTGACAGGAAGGATGCCGTAGGGAATTGTCAGATCCTGGCCTGT
>DATEDU010000015.1:0-13219 GCA_035281525.1 Pyrinomonadaceae bacterium
AGCGAGCCAATCTCATTGAGCATTCTCAATACCATTTCATTCGCGCCGCCATGCAGTGGCCCGTAAAGTGCGGCAGCAGCTCCAGCCATTGATGAAAACGGATCCGTATGAGCACTCCCAATACTGCGCATCGCGTTAGTACTGCAATTCTGCTCGTGATCGGCGTGAAGTATGAAGAGAACACTCAACGCACGCTCCAGCACCGGGTTCGGCTGATACTTTAACTCCGTCGTCTTAAACATCATGTTGAGGAAATTGCCTTCGTAGCTGAGGTCGTTGTCGGGATAGGCGTACTGCATCCCGATGCGATGTCGAAAAGCGAACGCGGCGATCGTGGGCACCTTTGCAATCAGCCGGTAGATCTGCTTCTTGCGAGCTTCGACGTTGAAGATGTCTTTTGCGTCAGGATAGAAAGTCGAAAGAGCGCCTAAAGTGGCTTCAAACATACCCATGGGATGGGCGTTGTAGTGGAAGCCGTCCATCACTTTCTTGATGTTTTCATTAATGAACGTGTGATACGTGATGTTCCGAGTCCAGTCGTGTAATTCGCTCTCGCTCGGCAACTCGCCGTGCAGGAGAAGGTAGGCAACTTCCAAATAAGTGCTCTGCTCCGCTAGTTGATCAATAGGATACCCACGGTACTCCAAAATGCCCTCGTCGCCGTCGATGAATGTGATTCGGCTCTTGCATGACGCTGTATTCATGAACGCCGGATCGTACGTCATTAGGCCAAAATCCTGTTCAGAAGTCTTGATTTGTCGCAGATCCATCGCTTTGATCGTGCCGTGTTCGATCGGAAGCTCGTACTGACGGCCGGTGCGGTTATCGGTGATGCTCAAGCTGCTGGCACCCATCGTGGTTCTCCTTCGGGAATCCTGCCTTTGTTTTATGGAATCGCTTGCAGATTACGCCCAGATGCCTAACTAATCAAACGCGTTTTGTACTCAGGCCACAGTCGCGATTACACTTATCTGGATCATCATGAAATCTGAATCCGCGGTCATAGATGCAATGCTGCCAACCGATGTGCTCGAGTGTGTAAAGCGAGCGCTGGCCGAAGACATAGGTGACGGCGACGTCACCACTGAAGCAATTGTGCCTGTGGAAGCCACACTGAACGGAAACATTGTTGCAAAACAGCAAGGTGTTATCGCAGGGCTCGACGTGGCGCGAGCAACTTTTCTGATGTTAGATGATCGAGTGATCTTCAAGCCCAAAGTCAGGGAAGGCGCACAGGTTTCGCGCGGAGATTTGCTGGCGAACGTGTCAGGCCCAGCGCGCGCGTTATTGAGCGGCGAGCGAACGGCACTAAATTTTCTGGGGCGGATGTCTGGGATTGCCACGCTCACAAGTCAATTTGTTGAAGCAGTTCTAGGTACGTCCACAATCATTCTGGATACGCGCAAGACTGCTCCTGGATTAAGGAGCCTCGACAAACTTGCGGTCAAACGCGGTGGAGGCGAGAATCATCGCATGGGTTTATTCGATATGGTTCTGATTAAGGATAATCATATTGACTTTGCCGGCTCGATCACGGCAGCAGTCGAGCGAGTGAGAACGACGAAAACGAATCTTGAGATCGAGGTTGAGGCACGGACGCTTAAAGACGTCACTGAAGCACTCGCACTTAATGTCGACCGAATCCTGCTCGATAACATGGAGTTAGAGACGATTCGCGAGGCAGTCCATTTGAATCACCGTCGCGCGAAACTGGAAGCTTCCGGGAACGTAACGATCGAAAATGTGCGGGCGATCGCCGAAACGGGCGTTGATTCAATTTCGGTCGGAGCGCTGACGCATTCCGCGAAAGTGTTCGATGTCAGCTTGAAATGGACTGGTTAGAAAACCAATCCGCTAAAGAAATCAACTAATTATTGCAATGATAGCTACGCTAGGACAAGAGACATCTGCGGAACAGATTTACCAGCAGCTCAAGGTCATGCTTGGAGATGTGGTTCCAGATTTTGAGCTGCGAATGAAATCTGACTTGGCAGCTGAAGTTAACCGACTGAAAGCCGAAAAGAATGCGGTCATCCTCGGCCACAACTACATGGAGCCCGCGCTCTTCTATTCAATTCCGGATTACGTTGGTGATTCGCTGGACCTCGCTCGTCGAGCAGCTCAAACTGACAAAGACATCATCGTGTTTTGCGGTGTGAAGTTCATGGCTGAAACGGCGAAACTTCTTAATCCCAATAAGACCGTGCTCCTTCCGTCGGAGAAAGCTGGATGCTCTCTGGCCGCGAGTATCACCGCCGAAGACGTGCGGGAATTGAAGCGCCGCTTTCCTGGCGTTCCGGTGGTTACTTACGTGAACACCTACGCAGATGTAAAAGCTGAATCCGATATCTGTTGCACGTCGTCAAATGCGGTGGCTGTCGTCGAGTCACTCGGAGTCGATACTGTAATTTTCATTCCGGATGAATACCTCGCCAAGAATGTGGCTCGCGAGACCGGACGCCGCATTATCTTTCCGACGAACGATCCGCGAAAAATGTCTGATGATGAACTTGATTATCAGATGATCGGTTGGCCCGGTCGCTGCGAAGTTCACGACAAATTCACTGTTGAAGACATTGATAACATTCGTAAACAGTTTCCTGATGTAGTCATCCTCGCCCATCCAGAATGTAGTCCCGAAGTCGTGGCCGCTTCTGATTATTCGGGTAGCACTAACGCAATGATCAGGTACGTCGAAGAGACCAAAGCACCTCGCTATCTTCTGCTTACTGAATGTTCAATGGGCGAGAACATCGCGGCTGCTAACCCTGACAAAGAAATGCTTCGTTTGTGCAGCGTGAGGTGCCCTCACATGAATCAAATCACACTCGAAGACACTTTGCAGTCTCTGCAAAAAATGCAGTTTGTGATTGAGATTCCAGAGAATATCCGAGTGCGTGCTGCTCGAGCTGTCGAGAGAATGATAGCAATTGGTTAGGTAAGGAGTCCGGACATCACATCGCCCGCCTGATTGGTACGCCAACGTACTGACAACTGTTTTCTTCAGAGATTACTTTAACACCAAACCCAGGCAAGGGTGGCCGGGGCATCCGATTTTCCTTCCCGATGAGGATTGACGCGATCGGTTGCCCCGGCCAAAAATCCTCTCTCCATGCGGTACCGCGGTTCGGAGCCAACACTACAGTATTGAGCAAGCGGCGAATACTCTATATTGAGGATCACGAGGACACGCGTGACTTGGTTACGCTCGTTCTAAAAGAACGAGACTATGAAGTGACTGAAGCTACAACGCTCGAATCAGCCGTCAAATTGGCCCAGGACGGAAAGTATCACCTGTATTTGATCGACTCGTGGCTACCTGATGGTTCAGGGATTGATTTCTGCAATCAGATTCGGCAGTTGGACCAGAACACGCCGATCGTTTTTTATTCGGCAGCAGCGTACGAGGACGACAAGGCTTTAGCACTGGCTGCCGGCGCTCAGGGTTATCTCACCAAGCCTTCTTCAGTTAAAGAGTTGTGCGACTTGATCGCCGAACTTATGGATGCGTGACAACATCACTCCACAAATTACGCGGATTTAGCAGGCCAGAGTTTTTGCAGCACAAAACCCACTGACCACAAAATGACAGCCGTAATCGCTATCCCTACCACCCAAAACTTCCAATACGAGCCAAATACGTCGCGCCACCCCGGCTCGATGCTCTGAGATAGGTTAACGTTCAATTGAGCTGGAGTAACGAATCGGGATACCAGGTGAACAAGTAAAAACCAAACGAAGGCATAGACCCAGGACATTCGGTCCATTCCAATTCTTTGTATGGCAACCAGTCCAACTGCTAACCCTCCCAAATGCGCCGCCGTAGATGAAAGAAAGAGCCCCCAAGGCACCAGCACATAAATTATCCAAATGACTAAACCGGGAAACATCCAGATAACTGCGACGCGGATCAAGGATGCGTGATTAACAAATAAGCCGATGGCCAACATCAGGTTGCCGATGTTGCACATCCACAGCATGTGCCCGATCTCATTGGCTCTCCAGTAGTGAACGGCTTGTCCTAAAAAGAAAAAGAGCGGCAGAATCCCGAGCGCGCGAAATTGCGTCTCTGACAATTTGATGGCCCGCAAAATCTTTGGAATCCTCGTTCCGTTGTTTTTTATTGCAGCCTTACTCGCCCGCTTGTAACTTTTCGTTTTAGAATACCACTTCGCATTCTGAAACTTCAGGACTGAAATTATTCGAAGAAAATGGTTTCTATCGAACAACTGCTGGCAAAATCAATCCCAGAACTAAACGATCTGTTTTTGATTCGTCAGAGACCCGTACCTAAAGGTTTTCTTGAAGCTCTGGAGGTCGACACACGTCAGGGCGCGCATCAACTCGCGAAACGCATCCGCGAACGCCGTCGCGGAAATCGCTCAGAGGGACAACGACTCCATACTCTTCTGCGTTTTGAAATTGAGCTTTGGTCGAACGGCCATAGCTTTGTAGCGGGAGTCGATGAAGCGGGAATGGCGCCTTTGGCCGGACCTGTGGTTGCGGGCGCAGTAATTCTGCCTCGCAGTTACAAGCTTCGCGGGCTCAACGATTCAAAGAAGATTCTTGATCCGGAAATGCGTGATGAGTTGGCTCGACAGATCAAGAGTGATGCAGTTTGTTGGTCGTTTGGATTCGCTGAAGTTGAAGAGATCGATAAGATCAATATCTATCACGCCGGCTTATTAGCAATGCAACGCGCACTTCAGGGATTAACCTGTATTCCAGATTTTGTTTTGGTCGATGCGCGTCGCATACCTAATTGTCAGATTCCCCAACGTGGCATTGTGAGGGGGGATGCTCTTTCAGCGAGCATTGCCGCGGCTTCTATCATCGCCAAGACGACTCGAGACGCGTACATGTTGGAGATGGATCAGCTTTACGCAGGTTATGGGTTTGCCTCTCACAAAGGCTACCCGACGCCAGAGCACTGTCGAGCGCTGAGAGAGTTGGGTGCATTACCAATTCACCGGCGGAGTTTTGCTCGAGTGCGCCAGGCGCTTGGGCTTGATCCGATTCAGACTGAGCTTTTTGACCAAGAGATGCCTGAGGAGATTAAGTCGGAACTGGCTGCGGAGATGCCTGACGAGATTAAGTCGGAGATGGCCGCCGAGATGGCTGAAGAGATTGCCGAGCTAACTCAAACATCCTCGCAATTGTCGGAAGCTGCTGGTGATCTATCAGAAGTTGCTACAGCGCATTAAGGACGAGAGAGACCTAAAGAATCACATTAAGTTTTTAAGTAAAATGGCGCTCACGGAATACAAGAAGAAGCGCAAGTTCGACAAAACACCCGAACCTGGGCCCAAAGAGAAACGAACCAAGTCAGGTCGCCTTTTTGTCGTGCAGAAACACCGCGCGACGCAACTGCACTACGACTTTCGGCTGGAGGACGATGGTGTACTGAAGTCCTGGGCGGTTCCGAAAGGTCCTTCGTTGGACCCAACTGTCAAACGACTCGCGATGCAGGTAGAAGATCATCCCGTAGACTACGCGAAGTTTGAAGGGGTCATACCCGAAGGAGAGTACGGGGGCGGCACCGTCATGGTTTGGGATTATGGAACGTACAAGCCTGAGACCAATGATGTCTCCGCCGCGTTGAGAAAGGGTGAGTTGAAGTTCACGCTTGACGGACAGAAGCTTAAAGGCGGGTGGGTGCTTGTGCGCACACGCGAGAGGCAATGGCTGCTATTGAAGCACCGCGATTACTACACTACTAGTGAGGAAGTCACAGAGTTAGCGCCTGTTTCAATTCTGACGCGGCGATCTCTGGCTGAAATTGCTGAGGATGAAGGCGGCAACGTACGGAAAGCTGCTACAGGTGATCCGAAGAAGATTCCTCGTCGCACGGGCATCAAGCGTAGAAAGAAAGGCAGCAAGAAGAAGGTCTGGCACAGCAAAGGTGCTCCCACCAACTAACGGTCGGCACGACGGTTCGATGGTAGTGTGATCGTCGCGGAGCGACGTCTGATTTTAGCGTGGCTTTTAAGGCACGGTTTTTGTTAATGAACAACATATTCGTCGCGTCAGCGACGATTGATTTTAGCCGTGGCTTTTAAGCCACGGTTATTTGTTGACCCCAAGATTCCGTCGCGTCAGCGACGATTGAGTTCAAGCGTCGCTACGCGACGCGAACAACACATTTCGCTTCCGATTCCCGGCCTTAAGGCCGGGCTAAAATCATAACGTCGCTACGCGACGGTTAAAGCAATCCTTCGTAATTCAATTGCCCGTCGACGATTCGCGCGGCCGACGTGAACGGATGATCTTCGATATTGCTCGGACCCATGATGTGAACCACATTCACCCCACTAGCCTTCAGATAATCCGCGACCAACCCACGATGGCACCGCCACCAAAGAGCCTCAGCACACATAATTGCCGTAGAGGCTTGCCGCGCGAGTTCAAGTAAACTCTTAACTCCTTCCGCGAACTCTTCACTTTCCATGTGATCTGCGTAGGCTCGGAACGAGGCATTTTGCCATGCGGTATTTTTCGAATCCGGCTTGGGACGGCGTCTACCACCGAGCGACGGTAAATGATGGTGTTCAATTCCTACCGTACGCAGTGATTCGGAGAGATTCTTCTGGTTGAATTGAGGATGCCGTCGCGAACCTGGAAGACTGCGCACGTCTACGAGGTTCCGGATGTGATGAGACGTGAGTAGATTATTGAACTCATCGGCTGAGCGAGTCGAATGCCCCACCGTCCATACTGTCAACTCTGCGGCTGTCTCATTTTTCACTTTCAAATCGATTTCAAGTTTAAGTTCAACCTTAAAGACAGAGAATTCTTCGCGCCAAAGGTGCGAAATATGGTAGCCAGGGGCAAAGTGCTGAGCGAAGCGAAGCACGGCGCCCCTGGGATAGCGATAGAAAAACAATCAAGCGCTGAAAGCGCGAAAGAAAATTCCTGGTACGCAGATACTGCCGCTCTTTCAGAGCTTGACATGAATTCTTGCGGTTCCAGGGGCGGCGCTCTTCGCTGCGCTCAGAGCTTGTATGTTAACCGAAAACTTCAAGTGTCTGCTTGCCGACCTTTGAAGTGATTCCTCAGAAAGCGCCCCGAGATAAATCGCAGCACCTAAAGGTATGCTTCAAGTTTGAACCGGCCGCGTTTCGCCAACAAAGGCTTCCACAGATCACCGAGCCGCCGCACTCGCGCCGGAACGTTGTCGATCCTGAAGTCATCAATCTTCACTCCTCGCTCAAGCTCGCTCCACTTCACTGGCGTTGACACCGAAGCACGAGGTTGAGGCCTCACCGAGTAAATCGATGCCAGCGTCCGACCCCAGGAGTTTTGATTGTAGTCGACCAGTACCCTGCCCTTCGGCCTTTTCGAAACTACATAAACCGCCGTCAAGAGATCCCGCGCTTGTGAAGCCACCGCATGAGAAAACTCTTTCGCAAAATTCCAAACCTGGCTCTGCGTTGGACCTCGAACAATCGGAATGTAAATGTGTATTCCTTTTGAGCCCGTTGTCTTTGCGTACGATGGAATCTTCAGCGAATCGAGCGCTTGTTTCAGAAAAAGCGCCGCTTCAATTACTTTCTCAAAGCTCGCGCCCGGCACCGGATCCAAGTCAAAATGCAGGTAATCAGGCCTATCCACATCATCGCAGCGCGCATACCATTGATTCAGGTCAATGCAACCAAGATTTATGACCCACAGTAAGGACGGCAGGTCCTGGATCATGGGAAAATCGATGACATTTCCCGAAGAATGCCAAATGTTACAGATCTCAATCCACTCAGGCCGCGGCGATGGAGCACGCTTCATGAAGAAAAACTCGGTGCCAGCCCCATGTGGATAACGCTTCATAACCATTGCGCGATCGACAATGTGCGGCAGCAGTACGTCCGCCATATCAGCGTAATACTGGATTAGATCCCTTTTGGTGATTCCAAGCTCAGGCCAGAACAGTTTGTTGAGGTTCGTGAGTTTTACCTTGCGACCCTGAAAGTCAATCTCGATGCCCTGCACCTTTTTCGGAATAGTGATTTTTGAAACCTGCTTGGAGCGTTTGTATCTGGCTGGCGCCCTCACGACCGTGGCTGGATGGTGATCACGAGTCGCAGACTTGGGATTCGGCATTGGTTAGTTGTTGAAGTAAAACTTTAGGTGACAGGGGAAGTTATGGATTGTCTAAGGTGAAACATTAACGACCGAACCCGGAGCGTAGCGACGGGGTCATGCGGTCGCTACGATCCCGGTAACTGATTAACGGAATCCGGAGCATAGCGACGGGTGACCAGGTCGCTACGCTCCCGGTTTGGTTCCGAGTTCATCGAGTTCTTTTTCTATGGCTCGCAAGCCGTTTTGCAAAACCTCGCGATGAGCGGGAAGCGTCGCTCGATCTAGCTGGTCGAGAAGCCGCGACCGGGAAAGTCTCAAAGACTCCAAACGCTGCTGCCGTGCGCGTGCTTCCGGCGAGGCAGAAGATTCAGGTACGTGATCGGCACGTTGCTTCCCTTCCTCGATTTGGGCTTCGACTGCTTTGCTTTCCCAACCACGCGCCACGCATCATCTCCAAAAACTAGCCGCGGATTACGCGGATAAACGCGGATTGATGAAGAACTGTAACGCTACTTTTTAATTAACTGTCCTTTTTATCCGCGCTGATCCGCGTGATCCCGCGGCTAATCGAACGTCAGATGATCGTTCCATCCTTGATCACGGCGTTTTTCGGAACAATTATGATTCCCTCTCGGATGAAGTATGAACCGTCCGGCGCATCCGCCTCTTGTAGTCCGCTCTCATTCAGCAGCCGAGCGTTACTCCCAATTCGCGCATCCTTATCGATTATCGCGCGCTTGATAACTGTATTCTCTCCAATTCCTAAGCGCGGCAAGCCTGCGCTCAAATCCGCACGCATCTCCTCGAACGATTGGTAATAGTCAGCACCCATCATGAACGACGCGTCGATGTGCACGCCTTTCGAGACTCTACTCCTTAGCCCTACCAGTGAGTTAGAGATCGTAGCTCCGCTGACGATGCATCCCTCGCTCATGATTGAGTCGCGAATCTCTGAGTGTTCAATCTTTGACGGCGGCAGGTAACGGGCGCGTGTGTAAACTGGAGCTTCTGCGTCGAACAAGTTGAACTTCGGAATCTTCGACGCAAGGTCTAGATTGGCTTTATAGAATGCGCTGATGGTCCCGATGTCTTCCCAGTAGCCGTTGAACAGGAAGGCTTGGACCTTTCCTGACTTGATTGCACCTGGAATCACTTCCCTGCCGAAGTCAATCCAACTTGAATCTTCCGCCAGGAGTCGTTCAAGTCGATCGTACTTGAACACATAGATCCCCATCGAAGCGAGGAACGGGCGGGCCGCTGCTTCTTCGACTGAGAGGCCAAGACTCGTGGTATCGACGCGCATCGATTCCAACTCAGCGCCCTTTGGCTTTTCTTTAAATTCAATGATGCGCCCTTCCGCGTCGGTTTTCAGCAAGCCAAAGTCTTCGGCCGCAGTCGGGGTCGCCGGAATGACCGAAACGGTTACATCCGCATCGCTTTCATGATGACGAGCCAGAAACTCGCGATAGTCCATGCGATAGAGGTGATCGCCTGAGAGAATCAACAGCGTGTCAATACCCCAGTCGCTGATGTGCGGAAGGACTTGGCGAACTGCATCGGCAGTGCCTTGAAACCAATGGGGACTCGTCGGAGTTTGTTCGGCGGCCAGAATCTCTACAAAACCATCAGAGAAATGCGAGAAGCGATATGTCTGAGCGATGTGACGATTGAGCGACGCAGAATTGTACTGCGTCAACACGAACATTCGGAGTACGTCAGAGTTAATACAGTTAGAGATGGCTATGTCGACGAGCCGGTATTTACCGCCCAGAGGCACGGCGGGTTTCGACCGTTGCTGGGTAAGTGGGAAGAGACGCGTTCCAGCGCCTCCGCCGAGAATTACTGCGAGCAGTTTGCGGCTAGCCGGCATTCGTTAGATATTGATTCAGAGTTGAAGACCTTAGCGCGAGGATAGATGGAAATCCAACGCGTTTCAAGGAGCAACCTTATAAGGTCTCTGAGCGCGCTCTAATGGTCGACCCTTTCTGAGGTAGGCAGACAAAGAGTTACTATGGGCCAGCGTTCGCAGTCTGTGGTAAGCTTCAACGTACTATGAAACAAAAATTCACGGCGAGCATCTGGCAAGAAGGTGAATGGTTCATAGCTCAATGCGTAGAAGTCGATGTTGCCAGTCAGGGAAAGACTGAAGGCGAAGCTTTAAATAATCTGCGAGAAGCGCTCGAACTTCACTTCACACCTCCGGTAGCCACAGTGGTCCCTCACATTCGATCTCTTGAGATCGAAATCCAAGCTGCATGAGGCACGCGACTTAGTTTGGAAGAAAGATTGTAAGTAACGGTCAGTACCGTACGGCAACGTTACTGCCTCCTCTATTCCCGGCCGCTTCTTGGGCGATTTTGACGCCGACGCTGGCACCAATACGCGTAGCACCGGCTTCGACCATCTTACGCGCATCTTCGAGCCCTTTGACTCCACCCGAAGCTTTAACTCCTAACTCTGATCCGACAGTCCGTCGCATGAGAGCGATATCAGCTACGGTCGCGCCGCCTTTTGAGAAGCCCGTCGATGTTTTGACAAAGTCGGCGCCAGCTTTCTTCGCAGCCTGACACGCTCGCACTTTCTCGTCATCGCTTAACAACGCGGTCTCGATGATCACTTTACATGTCACGTCGTACTCGTGCGCTACTTCGACCACCATGTGAATGTCGTGCTCAACCAGGCAATCGTCGCCACTCTTAAGTGCGCCCACGTTGATCACCATGTCCACTTCACGCGCTCCATCGAGAATTGCTCGCCGTGCTTCATAGGCTTTAACGTCAGAGAGCGTGGCGCCGAGAGGAAAACCAATGACGGTACAAACGGGCACGCCCGTACCGTGCAGATTACAAGCGGCGGCGCGCACCCACGTCGGGTTCACACATACAGATGCAAAGCCGTATCGTGCAGCCTCCTCACAAAGTCGTTTGATGTCTTCGTCAGTAGCCTCAGGCTTCAGCAGAGTATGATCGATAAGCTTCGCCCAATCCGTTGCCGAGGCAGTCTCGCCAAGCACCAGACCGATACGCGAGGCCCCCGCATCGACTACGCGGTGCATTCGCTCAGGACAACGGTTGAAGCATTCGGAAGTACATCCGCACAGTGCCGCCTGGTCGCCACCGTCTCCGTTTAGACGCGCGACGATGGCGTCTGTGATCTGCTCGATCAGCAGCTCGAGATCTCCGTTGTGTGAGCTGTTATTTGGCATCACGGTTTGGATTCTATCACGCTAAGGTTAACGCTGATATTGGCGTGCAATTGCTTCAATCTTGGACACTCGTTTGCGGTGTCGATCCTCACTAATCTCAGTGCCTAACCAAGCATTAACAATCTCGCGCATTTCAGCACTGTTGATGGTCTTGCTGCCGAGAGTTAGGACGTTCGCATCGTTATGTTCGCGCGAGTTGCGAGCCAACGCTACTGTGTAACAAGCTGCCGCACGGACGCGAGGGATTTTGTTGGCCGTAATCGCACTGCCAATGCCCGCGCCATCGATGATGATTCCCAGTTCAGCAGATCCGTTTGCCACGGCATGGCCCACTGCGTGAGCAAAATCCGGGTAGTCAACAGCATCCTCTGAACTGGTCCCAAAGTCGTGCACTCGATGACCCAATTCAAGAAGAAAAGTCTTCAGATCTTCCTTCATCTTGAAGCCGCCATGATCGGCGCCGACAGCAATCATCCGTGATGTCTTTGAACCACGCCGCGGCGTTCGGCGAACGATCTCGATTTTCTTTTCGTTGACGATATCAGCGGCAAGCGGAGTGAGACGTGCCCTTTCAGCTATGCGCAAAACGGCGCCTTGGTCCAAACCTCGAACGTCGTCTTCGGTAATGACCATCTTCGAGGATTCGTCTCGAACGTTTTGCGCGTCCGGATTTGACTTGGGGGCGACGTCAACGAAGCGACTCTCGGTCTTTTGGCGGGAGCTAGAGCTTGGTTCTTCACTGGTAGAGACTGCTTTGTCGAGAACATCGCGAACGAGCGCACGAATGCGGTCGCGATTTGATGGATCGTCAGGCATTTTTTTAAAAGTATTGGACCAATAGGTCCTGTAGGTCCTAATCCTATAGGACCTATAGGCAATACGACCTATACCTCTCTCAAATCCAACAATCGGCCACGCGCCGCGGCAATGCGGCCTGACTTCATGATGAAATCAACACGCCCAACATAAATTCCGCTACGCCCGACCTGGAAGATCAAAGTCTCCTGACCCGACGGCTGTTTGACGCTGACCGGTTTCTCCATGAACGCGTGATTGTGGCCACTGGCGATGAAGTCAATCCCGTCAACTTGAGCTGCGACCTGGGAGTCGCCAACCTGGCCCGGCCGCGGTTCAGTGTAATACCCAAGATGGGACATGCCGGCGATCAGCGAGCAACGTTCAGTCTCGCGCAAAGTCTTAACAACTTGCCGAACAGGCTCTACCGGATCCTGATATGTAACTCCTTTAAAGTTTGCGGGCGTGATCAGTCCTACGGGACTGATTCCCATCCCGAACAAACCAACGCGCACTCCGCCAAGCTCCCGAACTACATATTGCTTGACGCGACTCTCCAGAGGTGTTCCGCGCACATCATAGTTGGCGGATAGGATGTCAAACTTCGCGAACTTCAGCGCAGCTGCGAGAGCATCAACACCATTATCGAACTCATGATTGCCGAGCGTGCCCGCGTCGTACCCAATCTCCGACATCGCTTTGTATTCGACTTCGCCTTTAAAGAAGTTAAAGTATGGCGTGCCTTGAAAGACATCGCCGCCGTCAATCAGCAACGTGTTTGGGTTGGCCTTTCTAATTCTCTTCACTAGAGTTGCTCTACGCGCGACCCCACCCTTTCCTGGAAACATTTTGTCGTTGGGCGGAAGTGGATCGATCTGAGAGTGCGTATCGTTAGTGTGAAGGATGGTAATAAGCGTCTCACCTGGTCCAGGCGTGAGAAGAGGGTCGGTTAGCGATGCAAAGTTGCCCAATGATAGCAACGCATCCGGACGAACGAATACGGCAGTGCCGAAAAGCGCGGAGCGAGTGAGAAACTTTCTTCGGGATATCACGGATTCGGTTTCGACTGTTCAGGATCGACGAGCGTGAATCGGTCATCTGAAGTTGGTTTAATCGGACGGCCGGCGGCAGTTTCAGACTTCA
>DATEDU010000016.1:0-4406 GCA_035281525.1 Pyrinomonadaceae bacterium
CCAGACGGCGGGCTCTCTAAAATGATGCGGAACGTAAGTTCTTGATCCATGCTTACCGGTAGTTTATCCTCTCCACGCGTTCAGGACGCAACCGGTCCGCGGGCAGAACTGAGTTCACCTGACTAAAAGATCGACTTCAGGTTCCAATGCGAACCTCCTTTCGCCCGAACAGCGGACAACGGGCACAGAATGAGGAGGCTCGTATGTCTGATCAAAACAATCGTCCAGAACCCATCCGCCAACTTCCAGTTCGTCCCGATCTGGATCAACTCAAACACCAGGCAAAAGACTTTCTGCGCAACATCCACCGCCGCGACACAGAAGCGCTCGCGGAATTTAATAAGTTTCACCCACACGCGAGCGCGGATCCCGCACAGGTAAAACTCTCTGAAGCACAGTTTGCACTAGCGCGGAGTTATGGCGCTGCAAGCTGGCCACGTGTGGTCCAATGCTGCAATCTCATTGACGCGATCTGGCGTGACGATCTCGAAGCGGTGCGCGAACTAGTTACCAAGCACCCGAACCTTCTGCGCGAGAACGCTGGTATTCGCAACAGCAATTGGGGACCGCCGATGACTTACGCGGCAAATCTCGGTCACGATCGCATTATCAAAATGCTCTACGATCTCGGCGCTCGCGATCTCGAGTCGGCAATCGATCGCGCCATGTTGCAAAGCAAGATCGGCACGGCTCGAATGCTGTACGAGTTAATGGGCTCACCACCGATACCCGAGGGCGCCCTTGGTGGACCAGCTTACACCCTGAGCGCATCGGGAACGGCGTTCGCGCTCGAAGTCGGCGCGCAAGTTGTCGATCAAAATGGCAACAGACTCGCGCCAGTTGACGTCGTCCTCGAGACTGACAGCCGCAAACCACAAGCGAAGCATGAGATCCTGGAGATGTACGTGCAACATGGACTCGTGTTGCCCGACACGCCGGTGATGGCGCTGCATCGTGGCCGCATCGATCTACTCGAAGAACATCTGCGTCGCGACCCAGACCTGCTGCGACGAACATTCACGCACGAAGAGATCTACCCTCCCGATCTCGGTTGTCACGACGAAGTGCTGGCAACTCAAGGTACTCCTTTAAAGGGTACGACTCTCTTGCACATGTGCGTCGACTACGACGAGATTGAGATCGCCCGCTGGTTGCTCGAACGTGGAATGGATCCGAACGTGAAAGCCGCGGTAGATCAAGATGGCTTCGGCGGGTACACAGCACTTTTTGCCACCGTGGTTTCGCAGCCAAACTACTGGATAAATCTCAAACGCCAGCCGCAGGTCGCGCCGTTTACGGACTTGCTGCTCGACCAAGGCGCCGATCCGAATATTCGTGCTTCGTTACGAAAAAAGCTCCACCCGGGATACGCGCCCAGATTTGATACAGACACGACTTACGAGTACAGGAACGTCACCGCGCTCGGATGGGGGCGACAGTTTCATGCGAAAATATTCGTCAGCGAACTCGCGCTCCAGCTGATCGAGGAAAAAGGCGGACACGAATAAACGCTGATGAACGTGGATTTTGTGTAACCGATAACGGGCAACAGGTGTCTTAAAGATAGGTCGGGCTCTCTCCGTAACAACCGGAAGGAGCCCGACTAAGTTTTTTGCAGTAAGGGGAAGAAAAAAGATGAAACGAGTACTGGGAATTGCATTGGCACTGGTTTCAATGGGTTTTGTCGTCTCGGCAGAGGCGAAGACGGCGAATGTGAGCTCCGAAGTCGCTACGGTCGCGAATGCCGCGCCGCAGTGGCAGTGGGGGCGTGATCGTTACAACAGACGTTACGATCGACGCTACAACCGCCGTCAGCGTACCTTCTCCCGCGTCGTCCGTTATGGCCGGCGTCTCTACCGTGAGACATATTTGGTGACGTATTGGCCGAATGGTCGGTCCGATACACGTTTAATCAACCGTAGCCGCATTGGCTAACTACGGTTTAGACAAGGAAGGTAAGAAGTGAAAGGAAAATATTTGCGAAGGATAGGCGGACTGGCTCTCACAGCCCTAATGCTCTTCGGTATTGGGTTCGCTTCAACGAGCGAAGTCCAGGCGCAAACAGGCAATAAGCCGGTGCAGCGAAGAGTGATCATTCGTCGCATCTATCGTCCATGGGGTTTCGGATATCGAAACTGGTGGGGTTATCCATACGGTTACGGTTGGGGATATGATCCCTGGTCGTCTTATGGATTCCGGTATAACCACTATGTCTTTGACGATCGCGAAGAGGCTGTCGAGCAAGGCTACAAAGATGGTCATAAAACCGGAAAGAGTGATGGGAAGAAAGACAAGAGCTACAATCCCCAGCGCTCACACTACTTCAAAGAAGCAGGCTTCGGAAATTTCGCCGAAATTTACCGGCCCGCATTCGAGAGAGGTTACCAGGATGGTTATCGAGTAGGACAGGGCGAACGAGCTGGCGAATAAGTCTTCTCTGACCGATGACCGCCGCGATGGAAACGTCGCGGCGGTTTTTTTATTTGATCGACTTTGCGGCCTCGAGGACCTGTTCAGGCCGTGCGCGCACCATGTAGTTTTCCGTCAAGTTCACCCATCGCACATTGCCTGACGAGTCGATTAAAAACTCAGCGGGTCGTGCGATGTCTTTGCCATTCTCGCCCGCGCCCGCATGAACCAAATCATAACGCTTGATCACTTCGGCATTCGGGTCGGAAAGAATCGTGAATGTGTAGCCTTGTTCCTGAGAAAGCTTACGCGAGTCTTCAGGACTGTCGATGCTGATCGCGACCGGGCGTATTCCGGCTGCTTTCAACTCACTGCTTTTTTCAATGCTCCGCAACTCGGAGTTGCACAACGGTCACCAGTAGCCTCTGTAAAAGACCAGCAGCACACTCTTCGGTGCGGCGCCGTTTACAGGCTCCGATAGCAGTTGAGTAAGACTGACCTGCTTGCCTGTTTGGTCCTGCAGCGAAAACTCCGGAGCTTTCTGGCCCACCTGCGGCGCGCCTTTCGAAGGCGGCAGCCAACGTGCAACAACGAAGACCGAAAAGATAAATAGTGCGACGAGGGCGAAGCTGAAGAGTGCGACTAGTGAAGTAACGATCTTCGAGAGTGCCGGACGTCGCCGATCGGAAGCAAAGCCACGCCGAATTCCTACGACGAGCAGCACTGCGGCGATCGCAAAGATCAGCAGGTTGGCCCACGGAAAATCACGTGTCGCGGGAATCCACACGAACACCGCCAGGAAACTGAAAGCCCCTCCGAGGGTGAGCAGCAAGCCCACCCAGAGCGGCCAATTGAAACGTCGTACGTCCATAGTTACATGTCCACCAGTACTTTGAATCCGCCATAGACCATGCGTTTGACTTCAAATGGCATTGGTCCATCTTCCATCATCTTCTTCAGTCGTGGATCGTTCATCACTTTCTTATTCACTTTATCGCGATCCGCGCGCGATTTGAAAACAATGAAGGAGAATAACGGTACTTCGCCGGGTTTGACCTTAACGGCTTTCGTGAACGGAGTGCAAAAGGCGTTCTCGAGATCGTCGCCAACCGCCTCGATATACTCCAGAGCGCCATGCTCCTTCCAAATTTTGCCCGCTTTTTTGGCGATACTTTGGTAGCGCTTGAGGTTCTCCTCGGGTACGGGCAAAACAAATCCATCAACGTATCTCATCGTTGCTCCTTATTCGCAGTTAATCATCCACGGAATGCCGAATCGATCGACACACATCCCAAATCCCGACGCCGTTACGAGCAGACGCTTGGCGGCAAGATCGAGTTGATGCCCTTTGCCGGATCACCTTCAGCCTCAGCACAGTTGCCGTCGAATAAAAGATAAGGACTGAATTGCATTTCTTTTTTGACTCCTTTAGTTATTGATGATTTCAACGAAGTGGTACTAACTTCCACCGCCCGTACGCTACGAACGCGCAGAGAAGTCCGGTTACAAGAGGAACCACGCCCGCCGCAATTCCATGATCCATGACGCTGATCGCGAAAGCTCCGATCATGACGATTACGAGTCCAGCCGCAGCGAGCGGCGTTAAATCCTGCCGCCTGCGAAAGATGCCTGGAAGAATCAAGCCAAGCCCTCCAAGCACTTCGACCAGACCAATGAATTTGAAAAACCACACTGGAAACTGAGTTGAACCCGGCGGCGCTTGCTGCATCAGTACATCCATCGGCACGATCAGCTTCATGCCACCTGCGAAAAGAAAGAGCAGTGCCAGCAGTATCTGAATTATCCAGAGTAGAATGTTCATGTTTATCTCTCGTTAAGTTTGGCGTTCCGGCAATCCCTTGATCTCGAGCACTGGACGAATCTCTATCGTCCCAACTTTCGCCACCGGAACTCGTTCAGCAATACTCATCGCCTCATCGAGATCTTTCGCGTCAATCAGATAGTAACCACCAAGTTGTTCGCGCGTCTCAGCAAAT
>DATEDU010000017.1:0-6190 GCA_035281525.1 Pyrinomonadaceae bacterium
CGCGGAAGTAAAGGATGCTTATTTTGATCTCTACTACTTGAACAAAGCACTAGGCGTCGTAAGCAAGACGAAAACACTACTGGAACAATTTACGAAGATTGCGGAAGCGCGATACGCGGTCGGCAGAGGCATTCAGCAGGACGTTCTAAAAGCGCAAGTCGAATTCTCGAAGTTGCTCGAACAGCAGACAGTCCTCGAGCAGCGAAAACAGATCGCCGAAGCGCGACTCAACAGTCTCCTTTATCGCGAATCCGATTCTCCGGTGGCTATCCCCGCTGAATTACAGCCGCGCGAATTTCCCTACACACTCGCCGGCCTTAACGAAACCGCGATTGCGAATTACCCGCAACTGAAGGCGCAGCGCAAAAAGATAGACAGCACGCAGTATGCAATTCAACTGGCGAAGAAGGAGTTCTATCCGGATTTCTCAGTTGGATTCACATACGTCAACCGGCCCGCCATGCCCGAGATGTACGGGGTCATGGTGGGCGTTAAGCTGCCGATCTACACGACGCAAAAGCAAAGACCTGCACTGACAGAGGCGACGGCGAGTTTCGAGGCCGAGAAGCGAACGCTGGAAAATATGGTGACTGTGCTGATGTTCAAGATCCGAGACAAGTATCTGGCCCAAAACACCGCGGCACGATTGACCAAACTGTACAGCACCACAATCGTGCCGCAGTCGTCAGCGTCCATGGAATCAGCAATCGCAGGTTACCAGGTAGGCGGGGTTGATTTTCTCACGCTCCTCGACAACCTGATGACGTTGCTGAATTACGAGCTTAGTTACTACGAGCAACTCAGTAATGAAGAAAAAGCGGTGGCCGCATTAGAACCGCTTGTTGGAGTAACGCTGAGGTGAAGGAGTGAGAGATGAAGACGACCGATGTCAAAGACGCACGGACCCTACCAGTAGTTCAGCCTAACGGATCCGGAGGCGCTGGTGAAGTGATCTTTCCGGCGCTGGAAGCGCCGAAGGACACAACAGGTCAGACTGTTTCTCCTCCAGGTGCTTCAAAGTCTCCAACGCGCCGGTGGTTGGCAGTAGCAGTCACGCTGGTATTTGCATTGGTCATAGCCATTTACTTCTACCGGCAGTACACGTTAGTTCCAGTTCCTGCGCCAACAACAATCGACCATTCTGGCCACACGTCGACGCCAACTGAACCCTCGACAAATGCAACGTCGCAAACGGCAATCAGAATCAGTCCCGAGAAGCAGCAGTTGATCGGCGTGCAAAATGGAATCGTCGAAAATCAGTCATTGTCGAAAACGTTGCGCGCCGTGGGTCGCGCTGCCTTCGACGAAACGAAGATGGTCCGAATCAACCCGAAGATCGAAGGCTGGATTGAGGATGTTTATGTAGATTTCACCGGCAAACTGGTCAACAAAGGGCAGCCACTTCTGAGCATTTACAGTCCGGATCTAGTCCAAACGCAAGAAGAGTATTTGTTGGCTCTCAAGAACCGCAAACAACTCGGCGAGAGTCCCTTTGGTGATGCCGTTAATTTTTCAGAATCGCTGGTCCAATCGGCGAAGAGGCGCCTCCAGCTCTGGGATGTTACAGATGCGCAGATCAAAGAACTTGAAACTCGCGGTACACCTTCACGAACGATGACGTTGTACGCGCCAGCGAGTGGCTTTGTGTTGGTGCGTAATGCCTTTCCGAAACAGCGTGTCATGCCCGACACCGAACTCTACCAGCTCGCCGATCTCTCAACCATTTGGATCGTGGCAGACATCTACGAGTTTGAAGCAGCCGACGTAAAGCTGGGGCAGGCGGCGACGGTGAATTTGTCGGCTTATCCGGGCCGCACATTCAACGGGAAAATCACATACATCTACCCGCAGGTGGATAACACCACACGCACGCTCAAGGTTCGCGTTGAGCTAGCCAATAAGGACTTTCTGCTGAAGCCGGATATGTATGCGGATGTAACGCTGAACATTAACTATGGAAGCCGGCTGGTTGTACCGCAAGAAGCAGTGCTTGACTCGGGTTCGGAACAGTTGGTGTACGTGGCGCTTGGTGATGGTTACTTCGAACCCCGCAAGATCCAGATCGGAGCGAAGGTAGATGATAAGTATGTGGTGCTGAACGGACTTCGAGCAGGCGAGCGCATAGTCACGTCCGGAAATTTCCTGATCGACTCAGAAAGCAAATTGAAGTCAGCCACGAGTGGCATGGGAATGCCGGGTATGGATCACAGCGGTCACAAATGAATGAGGTGCTGTGATGATTAACAAACTCATTGAGTTTTGTGCCAACAACAGATTCATTGTGTTGCTCTTTGTTGCAATGGCGGTCTCTGCCGGCATTTATTCCATCAGGAACATCAATGTTGATGCGGTTCCTGATCTCTCTGATACCCAGGTCATCATCTACACCCGTTGGGACCGAAGCCCGGACATAATCGAAGACCAGGTTACCTATCCAATCATCTCGAATATGCTCGGTGTGCCTCGAGTAAAAGACATACGGGGTTTCTCAGACTTCGGCTTTTCTTACGTTTACATCATCTTTGAAGAAGGCACAGACATCTATTGGGCGCGCTCTCGCACGCTCGAATACCTGAATAACATCCTGCCAAAACTGCCGCAGGGCGTGAACGTTGAGCTCGCACGCGACGAGACCGCCGTCGGATGGATCTTCGAATATGCACTGGTCGATGAGAGCGGAAAACACAACCTCGCGGACCTCCGCTCGATTCAGGACTGGCAACTCAGATACGAGCTGCAAGCACTTCCGGGTGTGGCCGAAGTGGCCCCGATCGGCGGCTTTGTACGCCAGTACCAAGTCAATGTCGATCCGAATTCATTAGCTGCTTACAAGATTTCTCTCGACAAGGTCATCGAGTCCATTAAAGCGGGAAACAACGACGTCGGCGGACGACTGCTGGAATTCACAGGACGTGAATACATGGTGCGTGGGCGTGGGTACGTTCGCTCAGTCGATGACATTGAGAACATCGTCGTTGGCACAAACATGGAGACCAGAACTCCCATCCTGGTCAAACATGTGGGGCGAGTGGTGTTGGGTCCCGATATACGGCGTGGAATCGCAGAATTAGACGGCCGAGGTGAAACTGTGGGCGCGGTCGTTATCATGCGCAGCGGTGAAGACGCTCTCAGTGTCATCGAGCGAGTTCGGGCGAAAATTCGCGCGATCGAACCCAGCCTGCCGGCAGGCGTAAAAATCGTAACCACTTACGATCGCGGTGAATTGATCGAACGTTCAGTCGATACCTTGAAGGAAGCCTTAACTGAGGAGCTGATCGTAGTTAGTCTCGTAGTGCTTTTCTTCCTCTGGCATTTTCCGAGCGCCGCCGTTCCGATTCTCACGATAGGAATCTCTGTGATCATCTCATTCATACCGATGTATGGGATGAATCTCACCGCAAACATAATGTCACTCGCCGGCATTGCCATAGCGATAGGTGCAATGGTCGATGCTTCCATCGTGATCGTTGAGCAGACGCATAAGAAACTTGAACATTGGGAAGCAGAAGGTCGGCCAGGTAGCTTCAAGAATGTCGTAATTGGAGCTGCTAAAGAGGTTGGTGGTCCCAGTTTCTTTTCGCTGCTCGTAATCGCGGTCTCGTTCATTCCAATCTTTACGCTTGAAGCGCAGGAAGGGCGTCTCTTCAAGCCACTTGCTTTCACTAAGAATCTCTCGATGCTGACGGCCGCGGTGCTCTCAATCACGCTTGTGCCGGCTTTGATCCTGCTGTTCATAAGAGCAAAGAGGTGGGAGTTTCGACCGCGCTGGTTGTGCGGCATTGCCAACGCAATCTTCGTGGGGCGGATTCATCAAGAGAAGGACCATCCAGTGAGCCGGATGCTGATGAATCTTTACCGGCCCGTGGTCAACGTTGTATTGCGGCATCAATGGACCACGATTATCGCTGCACTGCTGGCAATGGCCCTCACCGTGCCGGTTTTCTTCCGTCTCGGGTCAGAGTTCATGCCGCCTCTTGATGAAGGCGCACTGCTTTACATGCCGACAACGCTTCCCGGTATATCCGTAACAGAGGCGCAAAAGCTTCTTCAGGTGCAAGACAAGATCATTCGCTCTCGACCGGAAGTAGAGCGGGTGTTCGGAAAGGCTGGTCGCGCGGAAACAGCGACGGACCCGGCGCCTTTTTCGATGATGGAGACCGTGATCGTTTTGAAGCCGCAGTCAGAATGGCCCAAGGTACCGCGCTG
This sequence comes from Pyrinomonadaceae bacterium, assembly GCA_035281525.1. GTDB lineage: Bacteria > Acidobacteriota > Blastocatellia > Pyrinomonadales > Pyrinomonadaceae > PSRF01. Next base: position 4,207 of record DATEDU010000017.1, read on the forward strand.
GTATTCGAACTGGGCGCCCGAATGGCTTCAATCCGCCTTTCGCCGTGCATGGCCGGATCACCAAAGTACTGAAAACCTGATCTACGGACGGGGTGGACTAAATGAAGCACTTGAGATTCCAGGTGTTATCAATACCTGGACCATGCCGATCAAGGCGCGCGTGGATATGCTCAGCACCGGCGTACGTACTCCGGTTGGAATTAAGATTCTTGGACCAGACCTAACCAGGATTCAAGAGCTCGGAGAACACATCGAAATGGTGTTGAAAGATGTGCCGGGAACAAAAAGCGCCTTTGCTGAACGCACGGCAGGTGGGTATTTCATTGATTTCAATCTTAAGCGCGAGGCGCTGGCACGGTACGGCCTAACGGTTGATGAAGCGAACATGGTGATCATGTCGGCTATCGGTGGCGAGAATGTAACTACCACCATCGAAGGCCGTGAGCGCTACCCCGTCAACGTTCGCTATAAGCGCGATTACCGGAGCTCAATCGACAAACTAAACCGCACCTTAGTCTCTACCATGGACGGCGCCCAGATACCCGTCGCTCAAATCGCTGATATTAAGTTGATCTCCGGACCGGGAATGATTCGCGATGAAAATGGCCGGCTCAGTGGCTATGTCTACGTGGATACGCCAGGTGTCGCCGTCGGGACTTACGTGGAGAACGCGAAGAAGGCAATTGCTGAAAACTTACAGCTGCCGCCTGGCTATACACTCGTTTGGAGCGGCCAGTACGAGTACATGCAGCGCATCATTCAAAGACTGAGCCTGGTTATCCCGGCAACCATCTTCATCGTTTTCGTGTTGCTTTACTTCAACACACGCTCAGTCACCAAGACACTGATCGTGTTCCTGTCAGTGCCGTTTTCCGGTGTAGGGGCGATCTGGCTGCTCTACCTTCTGGGATACAACATGAGCATCGCTGTGGCTGTCGGACTCATCGCGCTGCTCGGTGTTGCTGCTGAGATGGGTGTGTTCATGTTCCTCTACCTCGATCTGTCTTTTGACGAAATGCGAGCGCGCGGATTGATGAAAACAAGAGAACACCTGCATGAAGCGATAGTGAAGGGAACAGTCATGAGACTTCGTCCGATGTTCATGACTGTGGCTGTGGATTTCGTCGGGTTAGTGCCCGTAATGATGGCGACTGGCACAGGCGCTGACGTAATGAAGCGAATCACGGCGCCGTTGTTCGCGGGAATGTTGACCGCATTCGTCATGGGGCTTGTGGTCTATCCGGCGATCTACGCCGTGTGGAAGTGGCACACAGAAGTAAAGGCGACAGCAACAGCACCGGCAAATGCGCTGCCCGTCTGATCGAATGCGAGGGTTTTATGAAAACGAGATTTGTACAACTTTCGGCAATTGCAGCGTTGCTGCTCCTGGTTGTTACCACGGCCGCAGCGCAGGAGTTCAAATACAAGGTCGAGCTCGACCGTTTGATTGGTCACCGTGACGGCGAGTTGATCATCACAGATAAAGGCGTTGAGTATCACGCCAAGCGAGAGAACGAGAGCCGTTCGTGGGCCTACGCCGATATCAAACTCATCGAGATCTTGTCACCGGCTCGACTGCGGCTCCAGACCTACAAAGATCGCAAACTCTACCTGGGCACGGATGAAAGCCTGACATTCAAGATCATCGAGGGCGAACTTAACCACGCGGTTAGTGACTTTCTGCGCGGCCGTACAACACGTCCATTCGTTACATCTCTCGTTGAGGAAAACGAGCAGACCAGCATCGCAGAGATCCCCGTAAAGCATTCGCATCGGTTCGGCGGTTGTGAAGGTGTGCTTAGAGTTTATTCCGACAAGCTCGAGTATGAATCAGAGACGGGCCACAATTCGCGCAGTTGGCGCTGGACTGATATCCGCTCGGTTGGGCGTTCGGATATCTATCGTTTCGAGGTTGAAACGTTCGAACCGCAAATAGGCGTGTCGAGCCGCAGTTTTAATTTCGTCCTGAAAGAGCGGATGCCCG
>DATEDU010000018.1:0-15985 GCA_035281525.1 Pyrinomonadaceae bacterium
GACGATCAGGATGGTTTCTGTACCGCGTGGTAGTTCGACGCGATCTGGCGTTACAGTTGGTTGCACCTCGCTCTCAGCGAGCGGCAAGTAAACCTTGAATACGGCTCCTTGACCGGGTTCGCTGTATAACCAAATGTTGCCTCCACTCTGTTTGATGATCCCGTAAACCGTCGAAAGACCGAGACCTGTTCCTTTTCCCTGTTCCTTGGTCGTGAAGAACGGTTCGAAAATATGCTTCCGAGTCTCTGCATCCATGCCGCTGCCCGTATCACTTACGGCCAGCATCACGTATGACCCAGGCTGAACACTAAAGTGAGCGTCGGCATAAGCCTCATCAAATTCAACTCGCGCCGTTTCTACTGTGAGGCGACCGCCCTGCGGCATTGCATCACGCGCATTGACGACGAGATTCATTAATACTTGTTCGATCTGACCCGGATCCGCATTGATGGGCGCCTCTTGACCGATGATGGTTGTCATCTCGATGTTCTCGCCAATTAGCCTTCGCAACATCTTGCTCATATCAGTGACGAGGTGGTTGAGATCGAAAAGCTTTGGCTGGAGCACTTGTTTGCGACTGAATGCCAGCAGTTGGTGAGTCAACGTTGAGGCTCTGTCGGCGGCGCGCTTTATCTCTTCGATTTTCGGCCGATTGTCATCGTCGTCGTTTAGCCGGTTTAGCACTAACTCGCTGTAGCCGCGAATTACGGTTAAGAGATTGTTGAAGTCGTGAGCAACACCCCCTGCCAATTGGCCCACCGCTTCCAATTTCTGTGACATGCGGAGTTGCTCTTCGCTTTTACGCAGCGCCGCTTCTGCGCGCATCTTTTCCTCAATGGTCTTTACTTTTTCCAAGGCACTTTGAACCGCTGCAGGAAGACGCGTTAAGTTGGTTTTTAGAATATAGTCATCCGCCCCGTCCTTCATGCATGAAACCGCGACTTCTTCCGTCAAAGAGCCGGTGACCAAGATGAACGGCGCCGAACTCCCCGTTTCTTTGAGCAAGCGAAGCGCTTGCGGTCCACTAAACTGCGGAAGGTTATAGTCCGATAAGACCACAGCGGGCTGGAAATCACGGAGCGCGCGTACGAACGCCTCCTTTGTCTCGACACGATGTGAAGTAAACGGGATGTTAGCTCTCGACAACTCGCGTTCTATGAGCGCGGCGTCCGCAATGAGATCTTCAACGATCAAGATGTTGATTCGTTCGTTCATCATTTCCGTCTCCGAAGCGGCTACCTGGGAGTTTCGTTTAGCAACAGCCAGTAGAAGCCGAGCTCGGTTACCGCGCGCGAAAAATCTTCAAATTCGACTGGCTTTACGACGTATCCGTTTACGCCGAACTCGTAACAGGTGGCGAGATCCTTGTCTTCACGTGAGGAGGTCATAACTACGACGGGAATCTTCCTGGTGCGCTCGTCCGACTTGATACGCCGAAGTACTTCGAGCCCATCAACCTTCGGAAGCTTTAGATCCAGCAGAACGACTTTTGGGCCATTCTCGATTCTCCGGTGCAAGAACGAACCCTGCGCGAACAAGAAATCCAAGGCCTCGGCGCCATCCTTAGCGTGAAATAACTTGTTCGCTAAGTTTCGTTTTTGGAGCGCGCGCATCGTCAGCTCGGCGTCGCTCGGGTTGTCTTCAACGAGAAGGACTTCGACCTCATTAAGCTGTTGCAAACTGTCCATTGTGTTTGTTTTCCTTTGGAAGACTGAAGTAAAACGTGGCGCCCACATCAACCTTGCCCTCAGCCCAGACGCGACCACCGTGGCGGTGAACTATTCGCTGCACAATCGCCAAACCTACACCGGTACCTTCGAACTCCTCGACACTGTGTAGTCGTTGGAAAACGCCAAAGAGCTTTTGGGCATAAGTCATATCGAACCCGACCCCGTTGTCTTTCACGTAGTAGATACAGTCGCCATTCTCAGTACGGCCATTCACTTCGATCACTGTCTCTGCGCGCGGCTTCGAATACTTCGCGGCATTGGACAGCAGGTTCACAAAAACTTGCCGGATAAGCGCTGGATCTCCAGTGGTACCGGGGAGCGGCCCAAGCTTGAATTGAATCTTCTGGTCTGTCAGCCCGAACTTGAGTTGTTGAAACACCTCGTCGGCGAGATCACTCATGTTGATTGGAGATGCTTCAATTTGCTTGCGACCGAGTCGCGAGAAGGCAAGCAGATCGTCAATCAACCGGCCCATGTTCTGGGTGTTGCTGCGGATTACGTCGAGCACACGCTTACCATCTGCATCAAGTTTCCCGGCGTAGTCTTCGAGCAGTATTCGTGAAAAACCGTCTACAGCGCGGAGAGGCGCGCGCAAGTCGTGCGAGACGGAATAGCTAAATGACTCGAGTTCCTTATTTGCTTCTTCCAGTTTGCGAGTTCGCTCTTGTACGCGCTGCTCTAATTCAGAGTTGAGACAGCGTAGGTCTTCCTGGCTGTAACGAAGCGCGCGATCGCCGTCATGAATACGGTCAAGCATTTGATTGAAGGCATCAGTCAGTACGATAAACTCGCCTTTTCCCGACTTCGGTGCGCGGACGGAATAGTCGCCGCGTTCGGCGACTGCCCTGGCAGTTTCAGCCAGCGCGAGGATCGGCTGCGAAATCTGCCGCTGGAAACGACGCGACAATCCGTAAGCGAGTAAGAAGGAGCCGACAACTACCGCTGCCACAATGGAGCCGTAAAGTGCGAACCGTCGGTACATAGCATCCATATCAGACTTCAGGTAAAGCGTACCGATTCGCTTTGAATCATGGACGACCGGTTGAACTGAGATCAGAAATTCGCCCGTGAAACGGTTGCCATCGACTTCCGGCGTTGCGGGCAGTGCTCCGGTTGGCAACTGTGACGGATACTGGGCCAGGAGCTTCCCAGTGTCATCATATAGACCGGCTGCTCGTATGTGCGGTTTGGCTTTAAGCGCCTCGAGAATTTCCGCTGCATCCTCAGGGTTGCCAAACGTCAAAGCTGCTGTGCTGTTACTTGCCAGTATGGAACCCACCGTTGTGAGATTCGCAATGGTGCTTTGCCGGAATGTAAAGAATTCGTAGGCAGAGAAAGATGCGCACGTCAGCAATGACACGGCTCCACAAACGAGCAGCATCGCCGCCATTAACCGTTGGCTGATTGGGGCATCTCGTAAGAACATGAAGTAACCGGTCTCGGGCAAGTCTTAGCAGCCCAGCCGCAGTAGCTTGGAACTTATAGTTAAGTTGGCAGCCTTTGCCGCTTCAGCGTCGATCCTGAATCGAATTTTGTTTCCGTCTGTGACGAAGCGAATGATCACACCGCCATTGCCGCCATCGGCATCTGTAACGATGAGTAGCGTGCGGTTCTTCATAGCAGCCACGATCTGATCCAGTCGACCCGATTCCGAGCGACTGATAAAAAGGACATGACAGTTGTTGATCTCCGCGGTGCTGTGGTAACGCCGAACAACCAGTTGGCGGTTATGTATGCGTTCGCCTCGCACGGTGTCGTCTAAATATGAGCCAAACGGATCCCGGCCCAACACCCCGATAACAAGCGGCGTGTTTGCGTCGGGAAACGCGTGCGCCGGCCAAGCCACGAACTTGGCAAAACTAAAGAGAAAAGCTGCCTTTACCTGATATTCGCTTGCAGGTGCGGATTGCGCGGGCCCAATGAATAAGCACGCTGCCGCGACAACTACGCAGGTCGCTGTCAGAATTCTCAGCCGGTGGATCGCCGGGCAGGTTAGTGTTGTAAGAAACGCCATATAACCTTTCCGTAAACACTCCGTGCGATTTCGTGGCGACTGGCTGGCGAACCAAATTCAGCGTGCCTGTCATGCAGAAGGTTTTGGCCGGTGATGGACAACTCTAAAGAACGCTTCGGCTGCCAGCCCAATCGCAAATCCAACTCGGCGTAACCAGGCAGTCGCTGATTAGCGATCTCACTCACATAACGAAATGTGGAGTCGATCTGAAGACGCGAGATCGGTTCAAGAGAGGATCGCAGAATGAAGTGACGATTTGGATCGTGCGACTCACCACTGCCATTTGTGCGGTCTGTGCTTGTAGCCTCTGGCCGAATGTGGATCCGCATTTCAGTGAGACCGCCACGAACCCGCCACCGATCGCTAATGTGGTAATCGGCAGTCAACTCCACTCCGTACGACGCGCCTTCCAGGCCATTACCAATGACAATCGGGAAAGGTCTGGGAGCATTGACCTGTTCTAAACTGCGGAGATTCGTGTAGTCGGTGTAGAAGGTCGAAGCCGTAAGAGATACCTTATCGTGCGGATGAGTTCGGTAGCCTAGTTCATAACTCAATGCCCGCTCAGCTTTGAAATCAGGACCACCGGCGAGCAGAAAGGGTGGTTGCGCGGGAATGAAAAGTTCGGTATCGATTCGCGATGGCATCCGTAGCGCGCGCGAGATTGCGCCCCACACCATCTGCCGTCGATCTAATTTGAATGTTGTTCTCAGGCTGGGCTGAAGTTCGAAGCCGGTGTAATCGTTATGTTCGATCTTGGTTCCTGCGGTGACGCTGAGTCCGTCTTTAATCAGATCAATTTCGTTTTGGATGAATGCGCCGTAGCGGCGTCGTGTCACTTGCGGAGGGAGAAAAGCCAGGGTGTTAGTATTGCGAATGTCGTGGTGGTGCTGCCGGTATCCGAAGCCCCAAACGAGATCGTTGCGATCGCCCAGTTGGAGCCGATGTTGGAAATCCAGGTCGTAGGTGGTGAGGTCTTCCCCAAAACTCCTGTGAATGCTTCTATGCGTCCGATCGTAATAGAATTGCAGACTGATGTCGGATCGATCTGAAAATTCACGAGACCAACGAGCGAGTATATTCCCTCCCTTTAAATCAGTATCTTGATCGTTGAGACTGTTTAATTGACCATCATAGAAATCACCCTGCACCGTAAGCCTGTTAACTCGTGATTTGTTCCAATCGAGTCGAAAACCACCCTGGCCCATGTGCCATTGATTGTTAGCAGAGCGTCCGTCGGAGAATGCCGTGTTCTTACGGGCAAACATCTGGCTGTATATTCGGTAATGACCACTGGATCCAAACCGCCCCCCAAAGCGAGCATTTAAAAAGCTTCTCGGCTGGCTACCACCACCGGTCTCAAACAGAACTCCCTGCGTGTCTTCTGCATGTTTCGTGGTGATGCTGATGATTCCGTTAACGGCATTGGCGCCCCACAGGGTCGCGCCTGACCCGCTAATTACTTCGATACGCTCAATGTCTTCCAACAAAAGGTTCTGGATGTCCCAAAAAACTCCCGCATGGAGCGGTGTGTAAACTGAGCGGCCGTCGATGAGGACCAGCATCTTATTGGCGAGGGTACTGTTGAATCCTCGAGCGCTGATGGCCCATTGACTGGAATTAACCTGCGCGACGTGCAGGTTGGACGCCAGGCGCAGGACTTCCGGAAGAGTGGTAGCGCCGGAACGGTGAATATCTTCGCTCGTAATAACCTGGATCGCTGCTGCCGTTTCTGAAAGCTTTTCCGGTCGCCGAGATACTGACGTGACTTCGAGATCCATCAGCTCTTCAATGCTCAGCGTCTTCAACGACTGCGGTGACGGCGCCGCGGCAGGGGGTGTTTGGGCAAAGGTAGCGCTTAGACCGAAGACGACACAGAGGACTAACCCCACCAGTCCACGTCCGTGCGCCATCAATTCAAAACCGATTCTTAACTCTACGAGCATTCTTACTCCGTGCTGTCCGTCGAAATCCGTGGCCGTTGCCGATCTACGTTTATCGTTTTTCGACAGGCGTCAGCCATAGGGGAAACACCAGCGTCACGGGGGAATTCCATTACAAGACGGATTGGGAATTAATTGTTTTCAGAAAGAAAACTACGGAGGATCAGCCTTCCTGAAGCCAACCTTGTCGAACGGCATAGCGCACGATTTCGGTCCTGCTCGTCAGTTGCAGCTTTTCGGCGAGTCTTGCTTTGTAGGTCTCCACAGTCTTGACGCTGATGTCCAGTTGAACCGCGATTTCCTTGTTGCCAAAGCCCCACGCAGTTAACCGCAGGACCTCGGCTTCTCGTTCGCTGAGCTCGTTTCCTTCAGTCGTCGCTTTGGATACTGGACGCATAAAGTTACTCAGCACCTTGCCGGCAAATGTTGGATCAATGTAGCGACCCTCGTTGGCGACGACGTGGATCGCCTGGATGAGCTGGTCCGCGGCTGCCCGCTTCAGCAAAAAACCTGAGGCGCCGGCTTCCAACATATGTCGCAAATAGGAGCTGTCTTCGTGTGCCGTTAACGCCAGTACTTTCATTGTGGGGAATGACTCTCTCAACCGCCGGGTCGCTTGTGCCCCGTTCATGTCCGGCATCGAGATGTCCATCAACACGATGTCAGGCTTTAGCTGTTTCGCTTTCTCCAGGACGGATCTTCCGGTCTCCGCCTCGCCGACAACCTCCATATCAGGCTCGTTGTTAACCAACGCTTTGAGTCCATCTCGCAATAACGCGTGATCGTCAGCGATGAGAATTTTCAGTTTGTCCATTGCGTACTTCTCCAGTCTCTTGAAGTGAAAAAGGGAATTCCGCTGCAATCGACTGGCCCGTTTTGTCGTGCAGCTCGCCGGTGATGCGATGTCGTTCTTGCGCCTGCGCAGCTACAAGTTTTAGCCGCGCGGGCACATATTCACGAACCTGGGAAAAACTGTCTTCGTGACTTTTGCTATCTGGAAGAGAAAGATCCAGCAGGATAACGTCGAAGTGTTCCGCAGCCAGTCGATGTCTGGCGGCTGATAAAAGTCCGGCAGTGCGGATAGTGAAGAAGCCTTCGTTTAGCTTGCTGTCATGCGAACCGGCCAGCGCTGCATGGACCAGTAGAGCGTCGCTTTCCTTGTCTTCAACCAGCAGAACCGCAGTAGCCTGAGCGTTGGCAGTAACGATAGTTGCAAAGGACGCGGGATTTATGAGGGGGGTCGACATTCACACTCCTAACCCGCACGAACAGGGCCTGCTTCGAGCAAGCCGATCACCATCATGGTTTTGCGGTTAAGAGTTTGGCTATCAGGGAAATGACGGGCAGCGCTTAGGTGAAATCCCTGTAATGGGGCATTTAGGTGAGGTAAACCGGGCCAGTTATTCATCGTTATCAGGAATTTCCCTGATGTACGAATACGTACCAAAACAAGTAAAGTCGCTATGGCAGTTCATCGCCGTCGGCGTTCGCAAGACCAACAGATGTTCCGCCTCCCCTACGACGCGGTCTAAACCTGCGCCATCTACCTTTCGCCCCAGCGCCGAAATACTTTATGCCGATAGAGAAAAGGTAACCTCATGTCACCGATCCTAGTGGTCGCTTCCACCGAGTCACGCAATCGCCTGGTAGGCATTCTCCGCCAGGCTGGTTACGTCGTAGCTGAAGCGGATTCAGGACAGGACGCACTAATCACTGCGCGCTCTCTTTCTCCGGAACTGATTCTCATGGCCATTGTCATGCCCGACATCAACGGTTTGGAGGTTGCGGCCAAGCTCAGACAGCAACCGAGCTCGGAGTTACCGCCCATAATTCTGTTGGGTTCGATCACGCCTATTGGAATAGACGAAGAACCTTTGGTCTCACTAGTCAACGGATACCTGGATATTGACGCCTCGTCCGATGACTTGCTCGCCACCGTGAGGTCGCACCTAACCACCTAGGCACAACCGAAACACCGGATCAAGAACGGCAATATGAACCAACCTCGCCTACTTGTGGTCGACGACTCTGACGACTTACGCAGAGTTTTTTGTACGTTGCTTGGTCGCGCGGGATACGAAGTACTAAGCGCAAAGACGGGTGATGAGTGTTTGCGAATAGTCAGGGAGCAGCGCCCGGATCTTGTCTTATTGGACGTGGTGCTGCCTGACATGAGCGGGATCGAAGTCTGCAAGCAGATAAAATCCGATGAACGGACCAGCGGGTCGCTAGTGTTAGGCATCTCCGGCACTATGACGTCAGGCATCAACCAGGCGGAGAGCCTCGATGGTGGCGCCGATGCCTACATAACCAAGCCAATTGATGGTCCCGCCCTCCTCGCGCACGTCAACGCTTTGTTGCGCACAAAAAAAGCGGAACAGGCTATTCAGGAATTGAATGATCAGCTTGAAAGTCGGGTCTCGCAGCGAACGACCGAATTGATCGCCGCCAATGCGTTTTTAAAACAAGAGATTGCCGATCGAAAGAGATTTGAAGAGGCGCTGCTTGTTGCGACCACGGAATGGGAACAAACGTTCAATTCGATTACGGATCAGGTCTGTATTATGGACCTGAACGGAGTAGTGCTGCGGGTTAACAAAGCCATGAGAGATCGGTTCGAACCGATCCATGGTGAACTCGTCGGCTTGAGCTACAACATCTGTTACTGCGGTACCTTAACTCCCAATCCGCCACCACCCTGGGCCGCTACCCTGTCTAAAGCTGCTCGCGTAATGCTGGAAACAGAATTTCCAGCGGTTCAAGGTTGGTACCACGTGGCTTGCTATCCGCTCTTCGACGCGAAAGGAACACAATGGGGCGCCGTGTCTGCCGTGCGCGATCTCACCGAACGGCGGCGAGTGCAGGAAGCCTTACGCGAGATCGACAATGAGCAAAGGCTCACGCAGGCGGCTCTTAAACAAGCGGAAGAAAAATACCGGGGCATTTTTGAGAATGCTATTGAGGGAATATTCCAGTCATCTCCTGACGGCGAATTCATTTCGGCCAATCCTGCAATGGCCCGAATGTTTGGCTACGCTTCCGCCGAGGAGTTGATCGATGACCGAAAAGACATTGAGTTCCAGCACTACGTCGATCCTGATCGCCGGCGCATTTTCCAGAAGCTGATCAGCGAAAAAGGCATGGTCCAGGGTTTTGAATTGCAGGCCTATCGAAAGGATGGCAGCACCATATGGACCTCGGAGAACGTTCGTGCCGTTCGGGATGAGAATGGAACCTTGATGTATTACGAAGGTATCGTTGAAGACATCACTCAACGCAAGCAAGTCGAAGCGGAACGGGTTGAGTTATTGAGGCGACTCGTGAAGGCGCAGGAGGATGAGCAACGGCGCATTTCGCGTGAGCTGCACGATCAGATGGGTCAGTCTCTGGCAGCTCTCTTATTAGGGTTGAAGGCATTAAAGAATTCCGTGCGAGAAGAATCGGCAAACGAGTCGATTCAGCGACTACAGGAAATTACAAACCGAATTGCCGAGGAGATGCACAGTCTCATCCGAGAGCTGCGACCAACTGCGCTCGACGATCTCGGTCTACAAACGGCCCTCGCAAACTATCTCGAAGAATGGGCAGAACGATCCGATATAACAATCGATTTTCATTCCAACGGTTTGCTGGAACAACGTCTTGGCAGTCAACTGGAGAGCACCATCTATCGCATCGTGCAGGAAGCCGTAAACAACGTCGTAAAGCATGCGAAAGCTCAGAATGTCAGCATCATTTTGGAGAGACGCGGAAACAGAGTCCTGGTGATTATTGAAGATGACGGAGTAGGTTTCGACGCTGAGGCACTGCTGAAAACACCGGCCAGAAATCGGCGCTTCGGACTGCTGGGAATGCAAGAGCGCGTGGCCCTTGTCGGTGGCTCGCTTAGCATTGAATCCACGCCGGGCATAGGGACGACGGTGCTGGTCCATATTGAAGTCTCGGGTAACAATTTGGAGGCAGAAGTGGATGAACAAACTGCGGGTTCTTGTCGCCGATGATCATGCCGTGCTCCGAGACGGCTTGAAAGCGCTGGTTAGCGCACAACCCGACATGGAAATCGTCGGCGAAGCCGAAAACGGTCAAACCGCGTACGAAAGAGCGAAAGTGCTGATGCCTGACGTGGTCCTGATGGACATCTCAATGCCGGGGCTGAATGGCGTACAAGCGACTGAATTACTTAGACGCGACTGTCCACGCGTCAAAATACTCGTATTAACAGCTTACAAGGACAAGGGTTATCTGGATCGTTTGTTGAAGGTTGGGGCGTCAGGATTCATTCTTAAATTATCGGCCGCCGAAGAATTAATTGGGGCCATCCGTCTCGTCGCCGAAGGAAAAACCTATCTTGATCCGCAGATGGTGGATCGCATTGCGGAAGGATATGTTCGTTCAAAGACCCTCAAGGGGGAAGTGCGGCAACGGGAACTTACGTCGCGGGAGGAAGAAGTACTCCGGCTGATCGCGCGGGGTTACAGTAACAAGGAAATATCCACCCAGTTGAAGATAGCTGTGAAAACAGTCGAGTCTCACAAAGCCAATCTTATGCAAAAACTGGAACTCCGGAGTCGCACAGAGATTGTTCGCTACGCCGTTCGTCAAGGCTGGCTTCAGGAAACGTGAGATCGGCACCCGAACTTTGAGTTTCCGAAAACGCCTGACACTGTCGGGGAAAATCCTGATGTAAAGGCAGTTTTTCCCTTGCTAGGCTCTAACCAACCCTCGCATCGGCGAGGTTCCGGATTGCCCTCGAATCCTCAACTTAAGAAAGCTGGCGGTGCGGCCCAGAAGGGAACTAACTCAAAAGTTCCCGGGAGTACCAGATGAGACGTTATTACCCCCTCGTCATAACCCTGATTGCCTCGCTCACTCTTTGCTCAGTGTTTCCATTGGAGAGAACGACACAGGCTCAATCACTTCTGGATTTGCAACTGATACAGAAGATCTCGCCGGACATTCTCGAGAAGGTTCTCGCCGGTAAACTATTCGATCGTGTTACCGTGGTTATCCAATCGACCGGCAACTCCAATTCCTTGCTGGATTTGGTGCTCCAATTGTTGGGTGCCACCGATGAGGAAAAGCTCAACAATCTAGGGATGCGTGTTGCCACTCTGGAAATTCAGGACGTGCTCACGCTCATAGCGCGACCGGACGTGTCTTATATCTCGATGGACCGCGACGCCCAGCCGATGGGCCACGTTTCACTCACAACGGGCGCTGATCAGAGTAGAAGCAGTGGAAACGGGGACAACGGTTCTCTGGACGGCACGGGGATCGGGATCGCTATTCTCGATTCCGGAGTCGACACTGAACATCACTCCTTCCTAAATCGATCAAACAATGTGCGAGTCGTTTACAGCAAGGACTTCACTAAGGAGGGACGCACTGACGATCCATACGGACACGGAACGCATGTTGCTTCGTTGGCGGCAGGGAATGGTCGAATCGCCAACGCTCAATATGTCGGCATCGCGCCTAACGCTAACATAATCAACCTGCGCGTTTTGAATGGAAGAGGCATCGGTAACACTGCGTCTGTGCTGCGCGCCCTTGATTGGATCGTCGCCAATCGGACGAAATACAACATTCGTGTCGTTAACATGAGTCTTGGAATGCCGGCAGTCGATTCGTATCGCAATGATCCGGTTTGTCGAGCCGCGCGGATGTTAGTGGATGCCGGTGTAGTAGTGTTTGCGGCTGCCGGAAACAATGGCAAAGACAGCGATGGAAATAAGGTCTACGGTCGTATCCATTCTCCCGGCAACGAACCGTCAGTGATCACCGTGGGGGCCACTAACACGTTCGGGACAGATCAGCGCGCCGATGATGGGGTTGCGTCATTCAGCTCACGCGGACCGACGCGAAGCTTTATGACTGATGATCAAGGAGTCAGGCGTTACGATAATGTCATCAAACCCGACCTGGTGGCGCCAGGCAATAAACTAATCGATGCGGAGGCCGACAATAATTACCTCGTTACGCAAACTCCCTCGTTAGATGCCGGAGTCAGTGGTGCTGCTGATCGTAAGATGATGTATTTGAGCGGCACCTCGATGGCCACGCCTGTCGCAGCGGGCGCCGCAGCATTAATGTTGCAAGCAAATCCAAACCTCACGCCGAATGTGGTCAAAGTTCTGCTGATGTACTCCGCGCAACCACTTGCCGGATTCAACATGTTCGAACAGGGTGCGGGCCAGCTAAATGTCGCGGGCGCTGTGCAATTGGCGAGGCTGGTGCGCACAGATTTGAGCAGCGTGAGCAATGTGGGTTCGCCTTTGCTGGTTGATGTTCCGCCGGCGCCTGAGACTACGATTGCAAACCACACGTTCACCTGGTCTGGTGGCATCATTTTCAAGTACACGTACGCCACCGGCGTCGATCTCATTACCGAGTATCAATTTGGCTATGGCCGAGGAACCATACTCGATAGTGGTGTCATTATCGGCGACGGCGTCTTGATCCTTGATCCATCATTCTTTTCGGATGGCGTCATTATAGGCGACCACATACTGACGAGTTATGGCGTGATTATCGGAGATGGCGTGCCATTTCTCGCCAACCATCTGCTGTTTCAGAACCAGTTGGCCGAAGGCAGTTATGTGAGTGACGGCGTTATTCTCGGGGATGGAGTCATTATCGGGGATGGTGTGATTATCGGCGATGTGACGACTGCACAATCAGCGATGCTCAATGGCGATAACGGTTCAATGATGACCGGATCACCGGACAATGGCGTAGATTTTCTGGGTTACTGATCGCGTCTTTCTAACCAATGAGTGCGGCAGAACTAAATGTCAACGGGCGTCACTATGGATCGCTATATATGTGGTCCCTGGTGACGTCCGGCACAGCAATCGTTCTTATCTCACTTTACGAATTGCCGTTCAGTGATCTTGACCAGCGTTTCCTGTTCCTCTGCCTGATGGTATCGGCGAGTTCGCTGGTTGCGATCAGGATTCCCAGTGTAAGCGGCCGCATTACCGTCGCAGATACCCTCATATTTCTGACACTGCTTCTCTATGGTGGTCCAGCCGCGATTTTGGTTTCTGCGCTCGAGGGCGTCGCGGCCACATTGATTATCAGTAAACGCATTCGGACTGTCCTTTTCAATACAGCCATACTCGCGACTTCGACGTTTCTTACGGCAGCAATCCTGGACTGGACTGTTGGTTCACCCGTCGACGTCATTGCGGGTGGCTTCTCGAACAGGTTCATTTATGCGGTCGTTGTGATGGGACTGGTTCAATATATCGCCAATACCAGTCTGGTTGCGCTCGAGATGGCTCACAAGATCAAAGAATCGACCTGGAACACCTGGCGCACCTATTACCTCTGGACCTCGGTAACGTATTTTGCAGGAGCATCCGCCGCCGGCATTATTGCCATTCTCATTCGGACCTACGGGTTTTATGCCGTCGTCGCAACGGTGCCGATCGTTATCATTGTCTGTTTTACCTATCAGACCTACTTGGAGAATATCGAAGCTTCAGCGGCGCGGACGGAAGCAGCGCGAAGTCACGTAGAAGAGCTGTCCCGTTACGTTAGTGAATTGCAACGATCCGAAGAAGCGCGTGCCCAGTTACTGGAGCGAGCTCAACGCGCACGTGCTGAGGCGGAAGCGGCCAATCGAATAAAGGATGAGTTTCTCGCCACTCTGTCGCACGAGCTGCGAACTCCTCTCACTTCGTTGCTGGCTTGGGCCAGCGTACTTCGTGAGGCTACGAACGAGCCGGCATTATTAATCGAAGGCGTCGAAGCGATCGATCGTAATGCGCGCGTCCAAGCTCAGCTAATCGACGATTTGCTCGACGTATCGCGAATCGTCTCGGGGAAGCTCCATCTGGACGTCAGGCCATTGAACATTTCTTCGGTCACACGAGCCGCGATTGACGTGGTGCGGCCGGCGGCCGACGCCAAGAGCATTTTGTTGGAGTTTGTGGCCGAGCCGGGTTTGGGAGCGATCTCCGCTGACTCGGCGCGTTTACATCAGGTTATTTGGAACCTGCTCTCAAACGCGGTCAAGTTCACTCCTGAAGGAGGCAAGATTGGTGTTTACGTGAAGCAAGATGGATCCCAAGCGAGGGTAACGGTGCGCGATACGGGTCTGGGAATTCATCAGGAGTTCTTACCTAGAGTATTCGATCGATTTCGCCAAGCCGACAGCTCAACGACTCGCACTTTTGGCGGTCTGGGCCTGGGATTGGCGGTGGTACGCCACCTGGTGGAACTTCACGGCGGCACGGTGTCGGCGGAAAGCGAAGGAATAGGTAAAGGCGCGACGTTTTCGGTGACTTTTCCGCTCGTGACTGATCGCAGGGAACCAGGTAATCCGACGCAAACCGGAGAGGTAATTAGCCCAAGCGTCCGGTCGCTTGTTGGATTGCGAGTGCTGCTTATCGATGATGAGCCGGAAGCGCGATCGATAATCGGCAGGTTGATTGGACGTGCAGGAGCCGAAATAAAAACCTGTAGCTCGGCAAGTGAGGGACTGATAGAGCTAGTCGAGTGGCGTCCGAACGTGATTCTCAGCGACATCGCTATGCCCGAGGAAGATGGCTACAGTTTCATAAGCAAAGTCCGATCGCTCCCTAACGAAAAGGGTGGCGAAACCCCGGCAGCTGCGCTGACCGCCTACGCCAGAGAGGAAGATCGCGCGCACGCATTAGCGGCCGGATATCAGATGCACATCTCAAAACCAATCGACGCGAGCCATCTCT
Organism: Pyrinomonadaceae bacterium; assembly: GCA_035281525.1. Classification (GTDB taxonomy): domain Bacteria; phylum Acidobacteriota; class Blastocatellia; order Pyrinomonadales; family Pyrinomonadaceae; genus PSRF01. The sequence goes on from DATEDU010000018.1 coordinate 14,405, forward strand.
TAAACATGGTCGCGAGATTAGCCGGCCACGCTAAGTCTCCTGTCGGTACAATCGTCGATTAAGAGAATGGTGGTAGCTCGGAGCACCGACCTTGCAGTTATGGACGCGCAGGTTTTGAAGCTGACCTTGACGGATGCGCAAACGCGAGTAGACCGTGTTCAGTGGTAACGATCACCGCGTCGCCAACCAGGATCGGTGAAGCTGAACTGGTCAACTCCTCCTCGGTGGGAAGGGAATTCACCTGCTTCCCGTCTTTCAACGACAACACCACCGCCGCGGTACTTGAAAGCGGAGTAAACAGCGCCGCTTCCGCGACCGTCAACGGCTGCGAGGAGATTCGTCCCGGCAATTGCTTCTTCCAAAGCATCGTGCCTTTGTCGTTCAAGAGGTAGGCGAAATTGTCCAATGAAGCAGCGAGCAGCATGTCGCCCGTGAGTGTGACTGCTTCGACGCCAGCGCCAGTTCGCTTGCGCCATTTCAACCGGCCCCTGTCGACGCTGACTGCATAAACGTAACCATCACCCGAACCGAAATAAACATTTTCACGATCGACTGCGACCGGCCCACGCACGGCGCCTTTCGTACGAAAACGCCACAGCAGTCGTCCGGTTGCTTCTTCCAGCGCGAGCACCGTTCCGTCTTCGCTGCCGAAGTAAACGCGGCCCGCTTGTAGAACCGGTTGCCCCGCGAATGACGAAGGAAAAGGTATCGACCACAGAACGCCGCCTGTATGTTTGTCGAAGGCATAGGCGCGACCGTCGCTGCCGCCGGCAAATACTTTTCCACCGCCGATCGCAAGCGCGCCTTTCACCGGCGTGATGAGCGGCGTCATCCAGTGAGTAACACCGCCTTCGCGGCTTAGTGCGCGCAACGCGCCACCCGGGCGGCGTGGCTCGGTCGGCGCGCCGGTAGTTTCTGAAGCCACGTAGATGGCGGTGTCGTCGGCGATCGGAGACGCCGAGAGTTCTCCTCCCATGTCGGAACGCCAGTAGAGCCGGCCGTCACGCGCCGTGAGTGCAACGATCGTTCCACCAGCGAGTGGCAGGTAAATGCGTTCTTTATCGAATGCCGGCGTGAGGTTTAGTGTGACGTTCGACTGGTAACGCCAGCGCACCGTCAACGGTTCCGACAAAAGCACGCCAGAATCCGCACTCGCATGTATCGCGAAGCCCACAGCTCCCGCAATCATCAAACACGCTAACACCAGCAGACGGTATCGCAGTCTAAAAAATCCGTGTTTTCTGTGAAACTCCCTGAGTACACTCCTGACGAGTCTAAGTTTTTTCGGATCAATCGTTGTTTGTGTATAATCAGCCACTCTCTTATTCCACGTTAACAAAACCAGGCGCTGAGGTTTTCTTGAGTAACGTCCCGCAGCACGAAACAGTAATAATACTTGACTTCGGATCACAGTACACACAACTAATAGCCCGCCGCGTACGCGAAGCCGGCGTATATTGCGAGATCCTCCCGTTCAACGCTTCGATCGAGGCTATCAATGCGCGATCGCCCAAAGGTTTAATCTTCTCCGGCGGGCCGTCGTCTGTGTACGACCCACAAGCGCCGAAGCCGGATCCAAAG
>DATEDU010000019.1:0-14900 GCA_035281525.1 Pyrinomonadaceae bacterium
AACACTTTGACCGGAATCCTCGGGCGTGCTCAGCTCCTGCTGCGCACCACCGACCCCATGAAGATGGCGGCCGGACTCGATCTGATAATCAAGAGCGCCGAAGATGGAGCGCAGATCATTCGTCGCATCCAGGACTTTGCTCGTCAACGGCCATGCCGCGAGTTTGAGCCGGTTTCTGTATCACAACTTCTGAAGGACGCTTGCGAGATGACTCGCCCGCGCTGGGAAACGCGGCCAACCGGCGCTGCCATCAACTTCGCTCTACTTGCTGACTGCTCCGCATTTGTCATGGGTGATGCGGTCGAGCTGCGCGAAGTGCTGGTCAACGTCATCTACAACGCCGTCGATGCCATGCCAAATGGCGGAGAGCTCAAGCTCAGTGCGCAAGAAATCGCCGAACGCGTGACGATAACAATTTGTGATACCGGTACAGGTATGCGCCCGGATGTTAAATCCCGCTTATTCGATCCGTTTTTCACCACAAAGGGTAAAGCCGGTACCGGTATGGGCCTGGCTGTGAGTTTTGGCATCATCCGACGGCATGAAGGCGCGATCGAAGTCGAGAGCGAGCCCGGTCGTGGCACAGAGCTTAAGATCATTCTTCCGCGAGCTACGAACATTCATGCGATTAGCGCTAACAAAGATGTAACCCACGCCGGCATTAGGACCGCTGAAGGAGTTGTACGCGCGCTGGTGGTTGACGATGAAACGGTGATTCGCGAAGTGCTGACTGAAGCTCTCGAGGCGGAAGGATGCGAAGTGGTCCAAGCCGAAAGTGGCGAACAGGCGCTCGAGTTCTATGACAGTCAACGAGGGCAGTTCGATGTGATCTTCACGGACATTGGAATGCCGGACATGAACGGATGGGCTCTCATCAATGCCGTGCGCGAACGGTCAGCGACAATTCCTGTCGCCATTGTCAGCGGTTGGGCCGACGCCATAGGTTGGGACAAACGCAACGCCTCCAAAGCAGAGTGGGTAATCGCTAAACCTTTCGATATTGCAAAGATTTCCGAGATAGCCAAAGAGATCACGGCCCGCAAGCGCTCTAATTGAGTTCAGTTCGAGAAAGGCTCACGTGACGGCTTGGAGTAAACTAAGTCTCACATGCAACGTGAGCGCATAGATAAGTTACTCGTCGAACGAGGCTTCGCGGAGTCTCGCACAAAAGCCCAAGCCCTCGTCATTGCCGGCGTAGTCCTCGCCAACGATCAACGTATCTCCAAACCCTCTGACCTAATCCCCACCGACGCCGAAATACGAATCAAGGGAGCCGGCGATCCAGCATCACGCTATGCCAGCCGCGCCGGCCTGAAACTCGAAGCCGCTCTTAATCATTTCCACATCGACGTTCGTAACCTGGTCTGCCTCGATGTCGGAGCGTCTACCGGAGGTTTCACTGACTGTCTCCTCCAACACGGCGCTCGCCGCGTCGTCGCCGTGGACGTGGGCCACAACCAACTCGACTGGCGGTTGCGAAGCGACCCTCGGGTGGAAGTCCGAGAAGGTGTGAACGCTCGTTACCTCAAGAGCGAAGACTTCGATACGAAATTTGATTTGACAGTGATGGATGTTTCGTTTGTCTCGGCGACTAAGGTCATTCCTGCTGTTGTCAATTTACTGACGCAAACTGGGTCTCTGATTGTCTTAATCAAGCCGCAATTCGAGGTGGGCCGCGGGGAAGTTGGAAGTGGTGGCATTGTGCGCGACCCGCAGAAGCATGCCCGCGTGGTGGGGCAAGTCAACACAGCTGCGGCCGAGTTGGGTTTAAAGGTCGCCGGAGTAGTCGAGTCGCCGATTACCGGCGCCGCCGGAAATGTCGAATTCCTCGCTCTGTATGACAAGGCTTAACCGGGCTCGGTAGTGTCCTAATCTGAGTTCTGGAATTGAGGTTCTGGCTCGTGTTTGTCCCATCCCGACTTGAACTCATCAATAGAGTTATCTTATAGTGCAAATCTGGCCATCCAAATTCTCTCTCTAATCAAAACCGTGGTCAGTATTGCGCCCGTGTTCCTATCCGACTGCAAACCGGGTGCGTGGTATCTGATTGCCACGTGCCCACACTGTAAAACTACGCAGGCAATTTTCCGCGATCCATCTGAAGGCAAGGCCGTACTCCATGCTAGCTATAGCCATCGGTGCGATGTCTGCGGCATCGCAACGGATTACGTTCCGGAAGATATTAAACGGTATCAACATCCGCCTTCTGCCGAAACAAAATAGTGCCGCTAGGGAATCCCCGATTGCCACTAATAGTAACTATGTAGAATACGGCGTAATTGTCGGACTGCGCGTGCGCCGGGGCGTTGGCTGGGAGGGACGGCAACACCCTTTTATTCAGATTAGGACACTACCACCGCGCTCCGAAGCGTTGCCGGGGAAAGGCGCTTGCATTACCATTGCCAGCGCTTTTCTTATTCACCCCTATACTTCTGACTGTGCCGTTTGGGTGCTCTTCGCTGGCCCAGACTTGGCAAGCCGCTCCAGCAGCCGTCATGACCGTCTCTCAAATCAAGCACATCGGCATCGTAGTCAAGCCGCACCAGCCTGACGCGTTGCAGACGGTTTGCGAGGTAGTCAAATGGCTGGATGAACGTGGTATTTCAATGGCGGGAGGCCCTGAGATTGAACGCGAGCGCATCGAACACGAAACTGGTTGCGCCGTCAGTGTGTTCGAGCCCGATGAGTTGGCAAAGAACGTCGACCTGATGCTGGTCCTCGGCGGCGACGGAACCATGATTGCCACCGCGCGAATGCTGGGCGATCAAGAAGTACCAGTGCTCGGCGTGAACTACGGTGGCTTGGGTTACCTCGCGGAGTTTCGCATCGAAGAGCTCTATACGGCGTTGCAGTCGATCTTGAATGGACATTACCGTCTCGATCGGCGGGTGATGCTGGCAGGCGAGCTGTTGCGAGGCTCTGAGCAGATAAGCCATATGCGCGTTTTGAATGACGTCGTCATCAATAAATCGGCACTGGCTCGGATTATTGAAATCGAAGTCTATCTAAACGAACAGTTTGTCAATTCATTTCGCGCAGATGGGCTTATCGTTGCTACACCGACGGGATCGACTGCTTACAATCTTTCGGCCGGTGGGCCTGTGATTTACCCTTCGATGAACGCGATCGTAATCACTCCGATTTGTCCTTTTACGCTTTCGAATCGCCCGCTGGTTGTGCCGGATGACTCGATCATCGAATTGCGTCTAAAGACGGAACGCGAAGATGTGGCACTGACGCTCGATGGCCAAGTTGGGTTTCCGATGCAGGTGGAAGATCGAGTGATGATTCGCAAGAGTCAAACGACTTTCAATCTGGTGCAGCCGGCCAACAGAAATTATTTCGACGTTCTGCGCGACAAGTTGCGCTGGGGCAGATAGTCCCAGATTACGCACAAGATCGGAAAGCTTATGCCTAAAGACAAAAAGAAAGCCGATTCGAAGATCGATTCGGACGCCTTCGAACGCGAGGTGACTACCGACCTCGACGAGGAGACGTCTGACAAGCCCAAAGGGTTGCCGCTGCACACACGAATACTGTTCGGATTGGCGGTCGGTGTGATAGCCGGTGTTACGGTCAATTACGCCTTTGGCGGCAATCATCCGAGGGTGGCCTGGACCATCGACCACGTCACGAATCCCATCGGACAACTATTCTTACGCTTGTTGCTGATGATTGTCGTTCCGCTGGTGTTTTCATCGCTGGTAGTCGGCGTGGCGGGAATTGGCGACATCAGAAAACTGGGACGAGTAGGACTGAAGTCGTTTGGTTACTGTCTAATCCTGTCGGCAATTTCTGTGGTGATTGGGTTGACTCTGGCGAACACGATCAAGCCTGGAACGCGCATTGATCCGACGACCAAAGCTGCACTCGAACAGCGTTATGCCTCGGATGCGACCACGGAGGTAGAGAAAGCCAAACGGGGCGGCACGGTGCAAACCCCACTGATGCAGGTGGTCGAAACGATTGTGCCATCAAATCCGTTTGCCGCAATTTCCGGCGTACCCTCAAATCCGAGCACGGCAACGTCCGGCGGAAGCCCGAACATGATTCACCTGATGTTCTTTGCGTTGATAATTGGGATCGCCATCACTCTTCTTCCAGTTAGTCTCACTGAGCCTTTCCTGCTCGTACTCGAGGCGCTGTACGAGATTACCGCCAAGATCATTGAAATCATTATGAAGTTCGCGCCCTATGCCGTAGCTTGCCTGCTCTTCAACAACACGGCGCGCTTCGGCCTCGATTTACTACAGGCGCTGGCTTGGTTCATGGTGACGGTACTTATCGGTTTGTCGCTGCACATGTTCGGAGTTTACTCACTCTCAATTTTTTTCCTGTCTCGACTGTCACCGATCGAGTTTTTCAAGCGCATCAAGACGGTCATGCTCACCGCGTTTTCAACTTCCTCGTCCAATGCGACGTTGCCGACAGCGTTGCGCGTGTCGGAAGAAAACCTGGGAGTGCCGCAGGAGATTAATAGCTTTGTGCTGACTGTGGGCGCGACGGCAAATCAAAACGGAACTGCACTGTATGAAGGAGTCACGGTTTTATTTTTGGCGCAGCTGGCGGGAATCGATCTGACGATGGGCCAACAGTTGATGGTGGTCTACCTGGCAATTCTTGGAGGTATCGGAACGGCCGGAGTGCCGTCAGGGTCGATACCGTTCATCATCGGAGTGCTCGTTACCATCGGCGTCAATCCGGCGTTGATTGCCATCATTTTGGGAGTCGATCGCATACTCGATATGTGCCGCACAACTCTGAACGTAACAGGCGACCTTACTGCCGCTACATACGTGGCGCGTTCTGAAGGCTACGAGCTGCTTAGACCACACGAACCTGCAATAGTACGCGCCGGAGTGGGCCAGGAAGCAGGCTGACCGCGGACATGCGAGTGCTGCGGTGCCGCGAACCGTTTGTTAACACAGTCGCGACATTATGAGCACACGTTACGCGTAATCAGATTTCGAGCTACGGAGGTACACAAGATGATTTTCCCGATATCTGATGACAATACAGATCGCACTACCACGCCAATCGTCAATTACGTCTTGATAGCAATCAACATCCTCGTCTTTGTCTTTCTTCAGGGGCTGGGATCGAATGACAGATTCACTTACGCTTTCTCGACTGTTCCCGCCGAGATTGTGACAGGACGTGACTTACAAACCGGAGATCGCGTGCTGGAGCACCCGGTTACCGGGCAGGAGGTAGTGGTTCCAGGACTGCAACGTACTCCGTGGACTGTATACCTCACTTTGATCACTTCGATGTTCATGCACGGCGGCATTGCCCACATTTTCGGAAACATGTTGTTCTTATGGATCTTCGGCGACAATCTTGAACATACCCTGGGACATGTGAGGTACTCGATCTTCTATCTTGTCTGCGGTATTTTAGCGTCTCTTGCTCACGTATTTACCACTGTTATCTTTTCCACTGATCAGAGTAGTTTGCTCATTCCAAGCCTTGGCGCGTCCGGCGCGATCTCGGGCGTGCTCGGTGGTTATATCCTTTTGCATCCGAAGCGGCGAGTGACCGTTATCCTCTTCCGATTTCTCACCGACGTTCCTGCTTATGTCGCGATCGGCATCTGGTTCGCATTTCAACTGATTAGCGGCTTGGGTATTCTCGGAGGCGGATCCCAACAGGGCGGAGTAGCCTATGCTGCACACATCGGCGGTTTCATCGCTGGACTCGTGCTGATCAAATTCTTCACGATTGGGCGCCAGCAAAGCTCTTACGCGTAGCCTGTGCGATAAGCTTTAGTTTTGATCCGGCGACAAACTAAAGTTTGTCGGACATCGGTGAATTGCAGGGCTAGCCTGCGCTCGGCTAATATCGTCCTCAACTTTCGAGGACTATCATGCCGCCGACCGAAACTATTCTGCCGCCTAATCAACAAGGGCTCGAGATTTGCTCAACGCCGCGCGAGCAGATGAATCTCTATCCGCTGGATACATTTGCTTACGAGTTTCCCGGGCGCGAAATAAAGATCAACTTCGAGATACCCGAGTTTACAGCTATCTGCCCGTTTTCTGACTTTCCAGATTTCGCCACGATCCGAATCGAATACGTTCCCAACGAACGTTGTGTGGAACTCAAGAGCCTGAAGCTCTATATCAACTCATTTCGAAACATAAAGGTTTTCCACGAGCACGTAATCAACCTCATCCTCGAAGATTTTGTTCGAGCGTGCGATCCTCTCTCTGTTGATATTGAAGGCGATTTCCATGTGCGCGGGAACATCAAAACAGTGGTGCGCGCCAACTATAAGAAGCAGTAGCCAAAAATGGCAGAGACCGACACCGATGCCGCCGATCGTTTTGAAGCGCGCATTAGTTCGGGAGACGCTGAAGTCGGAGGCTTCGGACTCTGGCGTCGCTATAAGAAACTTCCGCGGAACGTCGTTACGATCGGCCTCGTCAGTCTTTTAAACGATGCCTCGAGCGAAATCATCTATCCGCTCCTGCCTATCTTTCTCTCCTTAACTCTCGGAGCCTCGCCCAGCATAGTCGGCATTATTGAAGGAGCGGCCGAGTCGGTTTCGAGTCTACTCAAACTCTTTGCCGGTTACTTCAGCGATCGCCGCGGTAAACGAAAAGCGTTTGTCGTACTGGGATATACACTCGCCGGTTTTGCTCGACCACTTTTGGCGTTTGCTACGAATTGGTATCAAGTACTGGCGATTCGTTTGACTGACAGAGTTGGCAAGGGAATCCGAGGTGCTCCACGCGATGCGATGATTGCCGACTCGGCGGGAGTTCAAGAACGCGGGCTGGCCTATGGTTTTCACCGGGCAATGGACAACGTCGGCGCAGTTGTCGGTCCATTAATCGGATATGTGCTGGTGCTGCTGTTTGCTGACAATCGCAGCTCGCCGAGCGCGTCGGATTTTACTCAGATCTTTCTCTTTGCTTCGATACCTGCTGTCGCGGCAGTGCTCGTGGCCGTTTTCTTTGTGAGAGAGACTTCGAGGAAAGCAGAGGCCTCGCCAGAGTTAACAAATGTTCCGAGAGCGCGACTCTCTTTGATCGGCTTTGATCGCAATTTCAAAGTCTTTCTCGCGATCATCGCGCTTTTTACTCTGTCTAATTCCTCTGATGCGTTCTTGCTGTTACGGGCGCAATCGGCCGGAATCTCGGCAGAAACCATTCCCATACTTTGGGCGATGCTCCACGTCAGCAAAGTGCTGAGCTCACTGATTGGCGGCGATTTGTCCGATCGCTTGGGTCGCAAACGCCTGATCGTCTCAGGTTGGATTCTTTACGCGGCTGTGTATGCCGGATTTGCCTTCGCAACACAGAGGATTTCGATATGGATATTGTTCCTGATCTATGGAATCTATTTTGGTTTGGCAGAAGGTGCAGAGAAAGCTTTGGTTGCCGATCTCGTGAAATCTGAACAACGCGGTACGGCTTTCGGGTTGTATAATCTTGCCTTCGGCATCACAGTGTTTCCGGCCTCATTGTTGATGGGAACTGTTTGGAGCTTGTGGGGAGCCGCCCCCGCTTTCCTCATGAGCGCGACAATGGGAACGATTGCTGCGCTGCTGATGTTAGTCCTGGTCAAGTCGCCTGACCGCCAAAGAATTACTGCTTAAGTTTTCACCGCTCGGGCGAAAGGAGATTACAAAATGGCAACCCGAGTTCTAACTGCTGCCGAGGGGTTTTCTCCAGAAATCGGTTTTTACGTGAGCGGAATGGAAGAAGTGCGCGAACAGGTGCGAGATGCGGTCATCAACTTATCAGGTGAAAAGTTCAGCAGGCCCGCATTTCTCGGCGCGCACTCAATCGGAGCGCTGGTTATGCACATTGGTGAGGCTGAGTGGTGGTGGATGCAATGCAATGTCGCGGGGCACGAGTTGACCGACGAAGATCGTCGCGCGCCATATTGGGATGTGCTTGAACATCCTGATGAGTTCGCAAAACGTGGGTTCACCGCGGATTTTTGCCTACAAGAAATCGATAGAATACGCGCTCAAACCCGTCGATTGCTGTCGACGTTCGATGATGACGATTTGGAACGGATAATCACGTACAAACGCCGCAAGGAAAAGCGCTCGCAGAGTCTTCGTTGGATTCTGCATCACCTGATCGACCACGAATCCCAACACAAAGGTCAAATACTAATGCTCAAGCGAATAAGCGCCGCTTAGCATTTTTCTCCACAGAGTCTTAACCTTTTTGTGAGCTTCGCGTAGGGGTCAGGAGGCTGCTTGGATATTGACAGGAGTGAGGCCTCAAATGTATACACCCTTTAGCACGTTGAGCCTCGGCCTCTCGATTAGTCCTGCCGTTCGGGTCGCAACCGACCGCGGCGGAACTTCACTAACGCGCATGAGCGCGTCCGACGGGTAAACCTTCGATTCTTTGCCTGCCGAATCGACTTTAGGAGATTTGTTTTTATGGACCTCATGCCTTACGCCCACGATATTTTCATTAGCTATGCGCACATCGACGACGTCAGTCCGTTTGGCCAGGAGAAAGGCTGGATTGACCTGTTGCACGAACGCTTATCGGTGTTGCTCGCTCAGGCACTCGGCTACGAACCCAAGATTTGGCGTGACGGTCACAATTTACAGGGCAACTACGAATTGAACGGCGCCATCGGCGAAGGTATTACGCGGTCGCTACTGCTGGTGCCGATAATCTCGCCGCGGTACGTCCAGTCTGATTGGTGCAACCGCGAGATGGACGCATTTCACTCCTGCCAGGCGAAGCTAAACGTGCCCGGGCCAGGATTTCACACTCGCATCTTCAAGGTAGTCAAAACTCCTCTGCCGGACCATCTGAAGAAGCTTGAGCCGTCGCACATTCAAAATTTGATCGGTTACCAGTTCTTTGCGGAGGATCAATCGACCGGATTGCTGACGGAGTTCAGCCCCGACACAAGTGACCAACAATACTGGAGAATGCTGAAGCGGCTCGTTGCCGATCTAACTAGGACTCTCATCGAGCTAAAGCACTCGCCGGATTCACCTACCGCTGCAACTGAGTCCACGACCGGCGTTTCCAAACCAATTGCAAACGCTGACTCGCCTTCGAAGCTTGTTTATCTGGCGGCGACCACGTCCGATTTAGCGGACGAGCGCGAGCTCGTACGCGACGAGCTGCGGCAGCGTGGCTACGGGGTACTGCCTGAACAAAAGCTTCCACTTGAAGAGGTGAAGCAGACTGAAGCAGCGGTGCGTACAGATCTTCAGCGCTGCGCATTGTCCGTGCACCTCGTCGGTACACGCTACGGATCGACTCCCGAAGACGATCCACGTTCAGTCGTTCGTCTACAAGAAGAGCTCGCTGCCCAGCGCGCCTCGGCGGATCCTACATTTCTCCGTCTGATCTGGATGCCGCCTGGTTTGGCAACCCCCGCATTAGAAATAACCGACGAACGCCAAAAATCTTTCATCACTCAGCTTCAGAACCACGTCACCGCGGGTGGAGAGCTCTTGCAGAATAGTATCGAAGAGTTGAAGAGTCGTATCGTCGAGAAACTCAATCCTGCGCCGAAAACAAATGGGCGCGTGGACCGTTCCAAGGTCAAACAAGTTTACTTAATCTGCGAGAACCGCGACCGAACCTTAATACGGCCGATTAAGGAATATCTCTTCAACCAACAGTTAGAGGTTATCGCCTTGCTCGATGACGAGAGCAAAGCTGGCGAGCTTATGAATTACCATCGGAAGAATCTGACAGAATGTGACGCGGCGCTTATTTATTTTGGCAACGGAGACGAGCCTTGGGTTCGCAAGAACCTTGAAGACCTCGAAAAAGCATACGGTTATGGCCGCGAACATGATTGGAGTGCGAGCGCCGTGTACGTGGGCATGCCGCAGAACGAGCAAAAGGAGGACTTCCTGACTCACATGGTCTCGTACGTCATACGTAACTTTAATTCATTCAATCCCACTGATCTGAAAGAGTTCGTCTCCGCCGTGCAAGCAGGCAATGGAGGTCGACAATGATCGAACCCAAGCAGTTTAAAAACCCGTTTCCCGGTCTGCGTCCGTTTGAAACAGACGAGTATCGTCTTTTCTTCGGCCGCGAAGGTCAGTCAGATGCTTTGATCAATCGGTTGCAGCGCTCAAGGCTGCTTGCTGTGGTTGGTACGTCCGGCAGTGGCAAGTCTTCGCTCGTGCGCGCGGGACTGCTTCCTGCGCTTCGTGGCGGAATGATGGCCGGCGCGGGCTCAGGGTGGCGTATTGCGATTATGCGGCCGGGCAGTGATCCGTTTAATAACCTGGCAGGTGCGCTGGTGGAAAAGGACGTCATTCCCGAGGCCGGTGGCGGCTTGCCGCCTCCCGAAGCCAAAGCCGTTATTGAAGCAACACTTCGACGAGGCTCACTTGGATTGGTTGACGCGGTAACTCAAAGCCGGCTCGCGCAGCATGAGAAACTGTTGATCGTCGTCGACCAATTCGAGGAGTTATTTCGTTTCCGAGCCGCACGTGCAACCACCAGTAAAGGAGACGATGCGTCGGCGTTCGTGAAGGTGCTTCTGGAAGCAGCTCGTCACACGGGGCACTCCATTTACATCATACTCACGATGCGCTCTGACTTCCTCGGAGATTGCGCACAGTTCCCTGGGCTACCGGAAGCAATCAATGACGGCCAGTATCTGATTCCGCGCATGACGCGCGACGAACGACGGATCGCCATCACTGGTCCAATCGGAGTAGCTCGCGGCCGGATGGCCGAGCCGCTCGTGAGTCGTCTTTTGAACGACGTCGGCGACAATCCCGACCAGCTGCCTATTCTGCAGCACGCATTAATGCGCACGTGGGACTATTGGGCAGCTAACCGGCGCGACGGCGAGCCGCTGGGTCTCGAGCATTACCAGGCTATCGGCACTATGGATCGCGCGCTTTCAGTTCACGCAGATGAAGCTTTCGAGATATTGGACGCTCGTAGCAAGAGAATTGCCGAACTGATGTTCAAGTGTCTCACTGAGCGTGGCGCTGACAATCGAGAGATTCGTCGTCCGACTCGCATCTCAGAAATACGCGACATCGCCGGTGAAAGCTTCGAAGCTGTCTGTGCAGTTGTCGAGGCGTTTCGCTACGAAGGATGTTCTTTCCTTATGCCGCCAGTGGGCGTTCCGTTGACTCCGCAGACGGTCATCGACATATCTCACGAGAGTCTGATTCGCAACTGGGATCGACTCCAAAAGTGGGTCGATGAAGAGGCGCAGTCTGCGCGCATCTACCGCCGACTGGCCGAAGCAGCCGTGTTGCACCGCGAAGGCAGAGAGGGATTACTGCAAAACCCCGGACTCCAGATCGCGCTTGACTGGCGTGATCAGCATGAACCTAATGCCGGGTGGGCTCGCCGGTATAACCCGGAGTTCGCAGAGGCAATGAGGTTTCTCGATGCCAGCAAAGCTGCGCACGAAGCTAAACTCGCCGAGGAAGAGCGTGAACGCGAAGAGCAGCTCGAGCGTGATCGTCGTGAACTTGAAATGACACGCGTCTTCGCCGAGAAGCAAGCACGTTCTGCGCGCCGCATGCGCTGGCTGGCTGCCGGAATGGCAGTCTTATTTCTGCTTTCGATCGTGACTGCCGGCTACGCGTTTGTAACAAAACGGCGTGTCGACTCCGAACGAGCTCGGGCTGTCGAAGCGTTGAAGCAGAAAGAAATTGCGGAAACGGAAAGAATCAAAGCTGAGGAGAAAGAACTATTTGCGCGGGCTGAATTGGCACAGGCGTTGATCAAATCGCTCGTCGCGGAAGATCAAGCGAGGAAAGAAGCCGAACGTGCTAACACTCAAGCTGGTATCGCTGCTGAAAACTTTAAGAAAGCAGAGGCTGCTCGTCAGGAGGCTGTCAGAAATGAGAAGCAGATACTGGCGACTGTCAAGCGCGGCATGCTCCAGCGTCAGGGCACACAGTCCTTCAGACGTCGGAGATTTGAAGAGGCGCGTCGTTTCTTCGAACAGCTCCGGACGGAGCTGGCCGCTCTTCAGCCAAACGCGTTGAAGGGCTCGGCTAATCTTGCGAGTGAACAGTCGAGACAACACGCTGAAGACTATGGCTGGACGCTTTCGAACATCGGATCCACGTATGTGAAGGAAAGCGAAACAGTTTATGCCGACAAGGAGCCGTTTTTTAAAAACGCCATAGATTCTTATGAGAAGGCTCTAATCGTTTTAGACCAGATTCGAACGGAAGATTCCGACGATCCAATTCTCTACGACACTTATTCCGGGCTTGCGCACTCCTACCACACAGTTTCTAACATGCCCAAGGCGGAACCTTTCTTTCAACGTGCTGTGAAGTTTCTCGAAAAACATCGGCCCCCATCGGAGGCCGCTAATGGCTACTTGGAACTCGCGAAGATCTACCAGGAAGCACGCAGGTTTAAAGAAGCGGAAGCCAACTTCACGCGCGCAATTGAGCTGCGCCGCGCAGTCAATCCAAGTGGAAATTTCAAGACGAATGAGCGCGCGGCTATCGCTGCCGCCTACAAAGAGCTCGCGGACTTGTATCAACTAGCCGGCAGATCAGACGATGCCGTAAAAGTTTTGAACGAAATGGTAGTCTTGCAGGAAGACGTGACAGTCTACGAGCTCGCTGAAGAAGGGCAAGCGATCGCGGTCGGTTACAGCGACTTGGGCCAACTTTACTCAGCCAGGGCAGACCAAAAGCAAGCGGAGAATGCTTACCGCACGGCGAATATGCTCCTGCAGGCAGGAATGAAGCTTCGGCGCGCGCAAAAAGATCCAAATGCTCAAACGGTTGATGACCGTAAGAAGCTGGCTAGTGATCTGGATCTGCTGGGCGACGCCTACGCAGCTCTACGGAAGTTTCCAGACGCCGCCGCAATTTACGAAGTCGCCTTGGACTTCAGAGTAGACACAGACGAAGTTTGGATAAGCTATGAAAAACTCAGAAAGTTTTATAGCGATGAGATGAAGAACACCAGCAGGGCAGAGGACTACGGCAACCGCCTCATCGAACTCTTCAAGGACGGGCGGAATATTGATCGGTATGTCGACGCGATGATCCAGCTCGCGACTCTTTATGGAAAAGATCCTAACCGGTACGCCGATGCCGAGTCGCTTTACAAGCGAGCTCTCAATCTATATTCCGGAGTGGACGATTGGCAATATCCTAACTTGATACATTACCGGCTCGGAGAAGTTTACCTTAAACAAAAGAAAATACCCGAACGAGAGCAAGCCATCATGAATAGGCTTGAGCTGTTGACGAAGTATTTCAACCGCCTCGTCACTCCCGGAGGACCGAGACCGAGAAGTCAGATCACGTTGGTGTCTGAATATCTGAATGCAGTTGAGGCTGCGGCCTTCATACTCGAACAGCAGAGAAGAAATGACGAGGCAGCGGCTGCGTACCAACCCGCGTTCGCGGCTTACGATCGGATTACCAGCACGATATACAATTTGAAGGTTTTGAGAGCCTATGCTCAGAACCTCGACAAATACCAGAAACTGCTTGGCAGATTGAACAAACCCACTGAGGCTGCGAAAGTAGCGGAAAAGACTGTCGCGCTCCAAGAAAAGCTGCGGGAGTTCGACGAGGTTCGCAAAGCGGATACCGAGCCGAGCTACAGTACTTCGCAATCCGCGCCCGGCACGCACTAAATGTTGTTTTACGATTACCTAAAGCTGAAACTCCAATCGTAAAATGGCTGTGAATGAATACGAACTACCGGGTCATACGCGGTGCGGACGAGCTGCGCCGCACTGTCGAATCGTTATCATCTCAGCCAGTCATTGGACTCGACACTGAAACAACCGAGCTCGATCCTTACACCTCACGACTTCGACTGATCCAACTTGCCGCACCAGACTGCGTTTACATCGTCGATCTGGATGCGTTCATCGTCAGTGCAAATGGAAACTTCGCAAAGAACGAGTCGCTCGCGCCACTCAAGCGACTGCTCGAAGCACCTCGTCCCATAAAGATCGCTCACAACGCGAAGTTCGATGCAAAGTTCATCAAATACAACCTCGGCGCAGATATCGTCGGACTCTTTGACACGCTATTGGCCAGCCAACTCGTCAGCGGAGGCGACATCGAAGAGCGCCATGGTTTGGAGACTGTCGCATCACGTCATTTGAACGAATCGATCGACAAGAGCGAACGACTGAGCAACTGGAACTTTGAATTATCGGAAGCTCAACTTCAATACGCGGCAAGAGACGCGGCGATTTTGCTTCCGCTGCGCGAAAAATTAATCGAACGTCTAAAGGCAGAGAGTCTCATCAAGTGTGCACAGCTGGAGTTCGAATGCGTGATGACGGTCGCAGACATCGAGCTGGCCGGCTTTTATATGCACAAGGATCGCTGGCTCGACCAGCTGGCAATAGTTGAAGAGAAACGCGCGCAGCTAGCCGAGCAACTACAAGAAGTACTCGCGGAGGAGTCCTCGCAAGGCACTTTGTTCGGTGGGCCGCAGAGAGACGACATCAACCTCGATTCGCAGCAACAGGTGACGCAAGCCCTCGAGCGGCTTGGCATTCCAGTTCCCGATTCGACTCGCAATTGGAAGCTACAACCACTTGCTGCGCAGTATCCGGTCATTGCGACTCTGCTTGAATACCGCACGGTGCAAAAAGCGTTGACGAGTTACGGTCAAAACATGATCGAATTGATTAATCCTACGACCGGACGTTTGCACGCAGACTTTCGACAAATTGGCGCACCTACCGGAAGGTTTTCATGTACCAACCCCAACATTCAGCAAGTGCCGCATACGGTCGAGTACCGCCGTTGCTTTAGTGGTTATCCGGACAGCCGGAGACTTGTGATCGCCGATTATTCGCAAATCGAATTGCGAATTTTGGCGGAGTTCTCTGGAGACCACGGCTTCATTGATGCCTTTAATTCCGGAGCTGATCTGCATCGAGTAACAGCAGCGCAGGTGTTTAATCTTGCGTTG
>DATEDU010000020.1:0-8777 GCA_035281525.1 Pyrinomonadaceae bacterium
GGCATTAAAGTGAGATGCCGGGAATTCCTGGCGAAAGGGAACTCAAACCCAGCGCCGTCGATCTTTTGAGGCTGCGGCGGATGCCAAAACGGGGGCGGGAACTAAGGGCAAAAGTAAGTTGAACCGGGCTGCGGCCGCTAAAAGCCTGGGTGTGGCCACTACAGTTCTGGCCACTAGCAACCTGGCCGCTAAAGACCTGGGCATGGCTTACGGTGTCGGCGGCGAAGACAAGTGTGTGGCCGGGGACAAGCTGATTAACATTTGTTTGGCGGTTGCACATGGGGCCGTGTTTCTAAATTACTGTCCTAACTTATATGGCACCCAAGCCAGAAACATTTCACCCGAAGTTTTTATCGGCAGGTGATGGAAGGTGTGCGACGGATCTGGAGGCAGTATCGGGCCGCCGGTTCGAACTAACTATTGGACCGTGAAGTTATAGGTCGCCACCTGTTGATCCGGGTGGCCAGACGGGCTCACAAACAGTCTCACGGCATATCGTCCTTTTCGTAAACCGTCTGTGGGTATTTCAATTGTGACCGTTTGGGAGCTTTGGTTCGTTACGCCTGCAGCTTGCGACGCGCCGGTGTTATCTTCCAGGTATTCCAATTCAGCTCGATACTTTGCGCCCGAGGCAGCTTGCGCAGGGACGTTTAATAAAAGCGTAAGCGTATCGACATCGTCTAGATCGACTCTCGTATCTGGAGCCGCATCACCACGTGTGACGATGCTCGGATTTAAAGTAATTGCCGCAACATGTGGTTGTCGTAATGAGCGATAAATGGGGATAGCAATAACTCCAAATACGATTACTGCAATAGCGGCTCTCAGTACCCATGTCAGGTTTAACCCGGCCGTAACTTCGTTTTCGGGTTGTACGATCGGTGGGATGAACCGGCGACGTTTTTGAAGGTACCTGTCGAGCGTACGGGCAAAGTCTATATCCGCGTGTCGTTCGGGAGTGATCAAATAGTGCCTTTCAAAGGCTTCGCGTTCATCCTTACTTAATTGGCCAGCGACATATTCATCTGTCAGGTCGTCTTCGGCGGCGGCAAAGAGTTCTTCAAAATCTTCTCGGTCAGTTATGAGCCGCTCTTCAAACGATTTAAGGTCCTCGCCCCTCAGTTTTCCGAGCAAATAGTCTCTAAAAGTGTACTGGTCATTTTGACTATGTGCCATTAATTCAAAGAGTTCCGTGCGGAAGCCCCCCTCAATAGGAATGGTCGTATAGCGTAAGACATTTCAGTTCCCGGGCAGGTCGTCCAGACACTGCGTAATACATTGTTTTAGCCGAATGCGAATGCGATGCGCTCGTATTCTCAAAGCATTAACCGTTATTCCGCATTGAATTGCCAACGTTTTTCGGTGTTCGATTTTAGCTCGCTTTTCTTTGTCATTAAATTCAAGGATCAGCGTGCAGCTTTCTTCTGATAATTCTGCCAAACATCGTTTTAGGCATTCATCTTTTTTCTCGTCGTCATCAGGATTGGGTCGGGGTCCGACGAATTCTGGCGGTTCAGATTCCCATTTGCTTCGTTCCTTGATCCACTCCCGGTAGACGAAGTCAGCCACACGATAGAAATAAAGAGCTTTATCTCCCTCGTACTGAGTGAGCTCCGGCACTTTAACGGTTACTCGGTTAATAGTTTCATCGGCGAGTTCCTCGGCTACCGCACACCCGCGCCCGAGAAAGAATCTAATCAGTCTGCGTCGAATCCTCTCGTATTCCTGCGCTGCCTGTTCGCGGTCCGGATGGAGCCAGTCGAGTAGTGCGTCGAAAGCTTCTGGTGTTAATTCCCAATCCTTCTTCATTCGGGGGATTGCTTCTTTATCGTTGGGCCAGATCTCTAGAGGACGTATAGGGAGTGCCTTCTATAAACGTAGTTGTTAGACGCAGATCGCAGGTGGCCGCAGTATAGCCTGCGAAAACATCGCGCAGAGTAAACACATCAATCTAGGGATGTCAAACTTGGCGCGAATCATGAACGATCTTCATCGGAGATCAGGGAATTCCTGAGATTACGCTGAGGCGTCTGCCACATTGGGGCGGAAAATAACGGCTCCATACATTATTTACTATCCTGGAAACGCAGTTTGGATTATTATGCGCGCTAAGAGAACAGCCTGGCCCGGAAACTCGTGAACTGGAACGCCGTGGCAAACGCCACTGTCAGAACCGATTCACACTGCTATCAGTTCCGATTAACCAACTGACAAGCGGGTCCATTCCTTCTGAAGCGAGCGTGGTACGCGAGTCGCCCTATCGCTTAGTTCCCTGCGGAGTCAAAGCAAAAGCCAAGTCACCGGCCCTCCGCCTACAACTGGGGAAATACTTTTAATTCCTCAGTCATACCATTTGTAAAGGATAAGTTTAGATGAAACCCCCTCTGAGGGATGACAGCCCAGACGTATCTGTCACGAATAACCCTTAGAAGCGAAGCGAAGGAGGACTTTGTAATGAGCGAAACTTGCACCCGAACCGTCGAGTACATGACATCTTATGCTGATGTTCCAAGAAATGGACGGCGGAAAACCAAATGGAACCTGATGGCCTACATCGTTGGAGATCAAAGTCTCTCAGGGAGCATGATTTCTCAACTAAAAGAGCTTACCGATGCCGGGTTCCAAAAAGACACGACAGTGCTCGCATTTTTCGATCCCAATAGCAACGGCAAAAACGCGAGAATTTTTGATGTAAACGGCCAACGAAAAAGAGAGAGACGTGAGAAAGAAGAAAGCGAAACGATTATCGGCGACGGCCGAGATCCGTTCGTGCGAGATATTGCGGAAGATTACCAAGTTCCCGCTCTTCCGCAACTTCCTGCCGCGATAGCGCTCCGTTATTTTCTCGAGTACGCCAGGTGCTATTATCCGGCAGAAAACTACATGCTTTTTCTTGTTGGACATGGCGTGATCGTCGGCAACGACACATTCTTGCCAGACCCCGATGACAATTCATCTATCACGTTGTCTGATTTGGGCTGGATTCTCAAAGATTTCAGCAACAAGGTTCGACAAGACAAAGACGAACTTCAACTGGTTGGTTTCCACAGTTGCTCTATGAGCTCCGTAGAGCTGGCCCACGAACTTTCAGGGGTCGCAAGGTATATGATGGGAACTCAGGGTTCGGCTCTTCCCGGCAGTTGGCCCTATCGGCAGCTCCTCAAGAAGATTTTTGGCGTCATTGAGGATTCCAAGAAGAATGACGCAAGCGCCGTCCTCAAAGAGATGTTACGGAGCCTGCAAGCTTTAACCCATTTCAATAGCGAAGACTTCTGGCTCGCCGGCTACTCTGCGGATCTTGCCATTTGCTCTCTAAAGCCGAACAGGATCAATAAACTTAAGCTGCGGTTGCGTGACTTGTCACGGGCGTTAAAACAAGGACTTCAGGATCCTGCGACGGTCGACTGTATTCAATTGGCTCATCTGAAATCACAAAGCTATTGGGGAGAGGCTTACTCAGATTTGTACGACTTTTGTCATTGCCTTCAAGAGCAGTGCAAGCGGAATACGGAATGCCATTTCGAGATCAGGAATGCGTGCCAGGACGTGAAAAACGCGCTGAGCGACGACGAAGAAGACCGGCTAATCATTTACTCCGACTATTATGGGCCGGCATATCAACATTCTCATGGTCTCTCAATTTTCTTTCCATGGAGAAGTCCGGATGCTAAGGTCCAGGAAATCTACGCGAACTACAGCTTCACGACAGACTATGAGGAGGACTCATGGTGGAGTTTCTTGGAGCAATATTTCGTAGCCACCAGGCGCGAGCCTAGGCTGAAACATGGGAGACCTATTCAACCTGAAGCCGCAATACGCGTTCGAAAATATCTATTCACGACCAATGCTGTAAGGTCATTATCGAGTACCGAGATACTCTCGCTATCGCAGATGGCGCCACCCGAGAAGGTCCTCGTTACCGTTGATCCTCAAGGCAAGGTCTTGGGTGTTGAACCTCCCGGAAAAGTTCTGGGTGTCGAACCTCCGGGCAAAGTTCTGGGTGTTGAACCTCCGGGCAAAGTTCTGGGTGTCGAACCTCCGGGCAAAGTTTTGGGTGTTGAACCTCCGGGCAAAGTTCTGGGGCCGCCGGACAAAGTTTTGGGGTTCTTCGGATTTTCCGTTATTAAGAATTTCTACGCTGTCGATGGTGTTTTTGTAACATCCCGGCCGCAAGGATTTCGAGATCGGAAGGACCCACACTCCCAAAACGGTAAACAATAGCCAAGCTGAAACCGCAAGGGGTTACATGATCACGCATCGAATTTCAGTCTTACTGTTGGCGTTATTCGCGCTAACCATGACTAGCTATGCGCAAAATGATGCGCAGATCGAGGAGGAGGATTACCGCGTTAAGAGCGTCGCAGACCGTGAGCGCGCGGTAGCCAGTCTCCGAAGTAAGGCTGATGAACTCCGGCAATCCGGACAATTGATTGAGGCGGCTCGCGCGTTAAATCGTGTGGGCCGCTTTCAAATCAGAATGTCCGAACCAACGGAGGCGATCGACACATTCAAAGAAGCAATAGGTCTTCTGGATCAACAGCCCGACATTAATACTCGCATTGATAATCTGAATGGACTGGCGTCCAGTTATGACTACCTCAGTAAATGCAATCTTGCCGAACCTCTGGCAGCACAGATAATCACTCTCAGTAAGCAGCATAACTATGTGCCCGGGCAAGCAGAAGCTTTACTGACCCTCAGCGATTGTCAGAATCACAGGGATCACGCTTTGGCTCAGCAAAGCGCAGAGGAATCGCTTCGGCTTTGGCGTTCAATAAATCGAAAACGGGGAATGGCCGAAGCATACAAAGTCATCGGACACGACCAACTCCTGCTAAACAAACTCATTGAATGTGGCCAGAGTATGCAGGCCGCATTCAACCTGTATAACGAACTTAATGATTTGGACCAGCAAGCATCCGTTCTCATTTACCTTGCAATGATCGAAAACCGTAAGGGTGCGTGGCAGAATGCGTTGGCTTTGTACACGCAGGTCCAGTCGATGATTGACGAGAAGGCCGAGCCATACAAGATGGGACAGATTTCTAACGGTATGGGCGATGCCTTTCTTGAAACCGGACTGCCTGACGTCGCGCTCGAGAAATTTCGCAAAGGTTTGGACTATTTTCGCATCACCAAAAATCAGCGTGCGATCGCGATTCTACATTGGTCGATTGGAAGAGCTCAGTATTTCCGGGGCGATTACGATGACGCGCTCAATAACTTACAGACAGCGCTCACGGACGCACAAGCAAGGCTCGATGTAACGTTAGCCGCATACTGCGACGATTTCCTCGGACGAACTCATGCCGCGACTGGTAACCACTCTGCCGCGCTCAGCTCTTTCCGGTCGGCCATTGGTGGATATTCGAAAGCCAGGAATCCGGTCGAGGTGGCGCGCACTCACGCACTCATAGGGCGGGTTTACGAAGATCAAGGCCAGATATCAGAGTCTCGGAAAAAATATCAAACAGCCCTGAAGACGTTTCAAGCCCTTTCCGATCACGTTAACGAATCAGCAACTCTTTTTGCGATCGGGAATCTGGAGCTCAAACAAAATAATCTCACCTTGGCAGAGGAGTATTTGCGTCAGGCGATCGAGAGCACTGAAAACATCCGGCGGATCTCCACAAGCAATGATTTGATGACAGCCTTCTCGGCCACCGTCCACGAACGCTACCAAAGTTATATCGAATGTTTAATGCGGAAACACAAGGAGTACCCTGATAAGGGTTTCGATGTGCAGGCATTTGAGATCAGCGAATTATCTCGCGCCCGCTCGTTAGCGGAGCTGTTGAGGGCGACTGAGACAAATCTTGCGCCTGGCATCGATCCAAAACTAACTGAGGAGGAGAAGTTCTTACGGCAATCGATTCGCGTAAAAGAGGATTACAAGGTCTGGCTTTTGAGCAAACAGTATAAGAAGGCGGACCTGGACTCTTTGAACTCTGAAATAGAGAAATTGCGTCACGAACACGCACAAATCACAGACATCATTCGGACGCGCTTCCCGTCATACACGCAGATAACGCAGCCCCTCGGGTGGGACTTGAGACGCATTCAACGTGATGTGCTTCCTGACGACACGATGCTTCTGGAATATAGTATGGGACCGCAGAAAAGCTACGTCTGGCTCGTCACGCGCAACAGCTTCAAGAGCTTTGAGATACCGCGGGAAGCGGAGATCAGCGACGTCGCGAGGAAGGTTTATGAGCTGGTGCGGCAGCCTCTCCCCGAGAGTGGTGATAAATTGGCCCAGGCGTCTCGAGAATTGAGCCAGATGGTACTCTCTCCGATTTCTCATGAGTTGAATAAGCGTAGCGTCATCATTGTCGCAGATGGCGTGCTCCACTTCATTCCGTTCCAAATCTTGCCGTCGTCATCGGCGAATACACCTCTCATTGCTTCTCACGAAGTAATCAACGCACCTTCCGCTTCTATTCTTGGAGAGTTACAGCTCGAAACAACGCGCCGGCAACCGCCACCAAAAATACTGGCAGCCTTTGGCGATCCTATTTTCGCGAACGATGTTGACAAACAAGGTCAGTTGCTTGCGTCGAACACACAAAAGGATACCCGTTGGCAATCCACGTTACGCGATATCGAGCTCAACGGGGATTCTTTCGATCCTTCAGTACTCGGGCGACTCTTTCATGCTAAGCGAGAGTTGGATAACCTGCGTCAATTGACTGCCGGAGCGGCCCAGATTTCGAGTGAGTACGATGCTACGCGCGACCGGCTGCTGAGCACGGATCTGACACAATATGCGATGCTTCACTTTGCGACGCACGGCTTTCTAAATCCTAAGCATCCCGAGAATTCCGGCTTCGTGCTTTCCACAGTCGATCAGCACGGAAAAAAACTCGAAGGCTTCATCGGATTGCGAGAGATCTATGAGTTACGAGCGCCTGTTTCTTTGGTGGTGCTGAGCGCTTGCCAAACAGGACTCGGCAAGGACGTGCGGGGGGAGGGGTTGATCAGTCTGACGCGCGGTTTTATGTATGCTGGCGCATCGGGTGTCGTAGCGAGTTTGTGGAAAGTGGACGATCGGGTGACGGCTGAGCTGATGCGCCACTTTTATTCTAATTTACTGGAAAAGAAAATGACGCCGGCGGCGGCGCTGAGAGAGGCTCAAAACACCATTAGACAAAAGCCCGATTGGAATCTGCCTTATTACTGGGCGGCTTTTACGTTGCAAGGTGACTATGGACGGGTAATTGAAATGCCAACCTCTGTTGCAGCAGCGCGTCAAAGAACACCAGTCGTGGTAATAATCTTTGGCGTATTGATTGTGTTTACCGCCATTGGTTATTCGTTTCTTCGTTTTAGAATTCGAACTTCACGAATCAAATAGATTTTAAACCGCTCATTGCAAACTGCGGTCGATCGAAATCCTACTCCACATCAAAGCGATACGTTCCCGGAATCTGACGTTCATTACCGCCAGCCTGAGCAGCGTAGATAGTTAACTCATACCGTCCCTTCGGCAGCTCGGATGATGGAAACACTACCTGGAGGGAATTGGCGTCTTGGGCCGCTATCGCAACAGATCTGATCTCGTTAGTATTGTCTAACTCAACCCTAAACACGTCTCCTGCGTTTGCGGGCTGCGGAAGAATCAGCTTGACTGTCAGTTCGTCCCGGGACGAGAGTCGCACCTTTGTAGGAGTGAGGCTCTCGCCGCGATTTTGGGCACTACTTACAAGGGCAATAGTTACAGGCGTAGTGGGACGATTGACTAGTGTTGCGATCGTTATCACCACTACTGCAGTAGCGGACGCTGCCAATGCGATGCTCCAGCGATGGCCTACCCAGATATTCTGCAGTCTCTGAACGAAAGTAGGTGGTTTTGGTGAATCAGTTTTGAGACGATCGAGAGCGATCGCTAATGTCTGTTCTTGTCGTCCCGTCCGTGAGGCAAGAAAATGTTGCTCGAGCCATGCGCGTTGCTTTGCCGTTAGCTCTCCCGCACTATATTCCTCAACTACCTCACTCTGTGAGACTTCCAACTCTTGAAAGAGGTCGTCGTCAACCATGAGACGCTGTTCCATTTTTTGCTGCTCATCTGCATTGAGTTGTCCTAGAAGGTATTGTCTGATTTTCGCTTGATCATGTTTATTAAGTGCCATTTTGTAATCAATTTCCGGCCGTCGGAAGACCTGCACTTTCCGGCTGTCGGAACCCCCTATTGATTATGTCGTCCGCGGCTAAATCGTTTCAGTTTGGGTGTCCTTGCAAGCACAAAAAGACACATTGTCTCAGTTGCGAGCGAAGATGACACATCTTGATTCTAAGCGCGTTGCGGGATAGTCCCAACTCGTCTGCGATGCGCTTCCTCAGCCTGATCTTCGCTCCTTTTTGTTCTTGATGATACCGCAACACTAACGTGCGATCGTCTGCTCGCAGTTGATCTAAACACGTCTCCAGACACTCCCAGGCTCGGGTGATTTCTTCTGGTTCTGGTTCGGGCGGCGGCGGCGGATCGACGATAGGTTTTCTTTGGTACTCGAGAAATATCTTCTTAGCGACTCCGTAGAAGTACAACGCCGGGTCGCCTTGATAATTTGCTACGAGCCAATCGATTCTACGGATGACAACATCGAGTGCCTTATCGGCAAGATCCTCTGGCTCACAGCATCCCTGGCATGCAAATATCCTAATCAGCCGCAACTGAATCTGGTTATATCGTTCTCCCGCTTTGTCGCGATCAGGATTGAGCCAGCCGAGCAGCTTGTCAAACGCTTCCTGAGTTGGTGGATGTGTGGTCATGGGGGAGT
>DATEDU010000021.1:0-3968 GCA_035281525.1 Pyrinomonadaceae bacterium
GTGAAGATCACACCCGAGCTCGATTTGTCGGAGCGCACCATCGGCTGTACGCCGACTGAAATTGCCACCTTTAAATGATCGTATCCGAGCCGTGCCCGGTAACTAATTGCCCGATCGGTAAACAATGATGCGAAACACTGATGCACAGCCCGCAGCAACCCTGCATGTCCGCGAACATTGAGAAAGGTTTCGGCAGCGCCCGCAAAAGACGCCTCCGGCAGATCTTCCGCTGTCGCCGACGATCTCACCGCGAGTTCTGGCTCACGTCCGAGTCGCTTGCAGAGTTGGTCGTAGGCACTCGTAATCGCTTCGCGCAGCTCTTTTGGCAGCGGCATATCCAGAACGGCAACGCGAGCGGCGTGTCCGCGTCGTCTCAATTCCTCTACGTCTTCGTGGTCGAAATCGGAAACGAGGGACCGGAGTTCGTATTCGAGATCGTTCTGAGCCAAAAAGGCGCGGTAGGCGTCGGCGGTCGTGGCGAAGCCATCGATTACGCCAACTCCCTTTGGTTTTAACGAGTTGAAGAGTTCGCCGAGAGAAGCGTTTTTACCGCCGACTCGAACAACGTCGTTCAATCCAATCTCGGAAAAATCGAGCGCGTAAACAAGGTTCTTGACTGTTCTCATAACGTTACTGAGCCTCCAAATCGACTCTAAAAATTCGCAAGGCTCGTGCCTCCTCATAACAATGAAAAGAACTCGTGTTGCAGGAGTGCTCGGCCAGTTTTTTGCGCGATTTTCCACGCACCTCGTGCGGAAGTTTCCCCATGAACTTGGACCAGTCAACTAATCTCCGCGAGATTTCAAGTGGTTTGTGCGGCATGTTCGTTGCTCCGTGTAACGTACGGGTGTGCAAAATGCGGGCGGTGGTGTGGCGGCTCAGCAGTCTTAGTGTGGAAGGAGATCGTTATGAAGGTGAAGGAAATAATGACGCCGAATGCCAAGGCGATCTGGCTAACCGAAAGTTTGGCCGATGCGGCGGAATTGATGTGGGAAAACGATTGTGGAGTCCTGCCGATCATAAAAGATGGCAGGAAGGTCATCGGTATGATTACCGATCGTGACATCTGCATGGCAGTGGCGATGAGAAACACGAATCCCTCAGGCGTTTCGGTTGAGGAAGTGATGACGCCTCAGGTTTATTCGGTCGATCCCGAAGACGAAATTGAACAGGCGTTAAAGGCAATGCAGGAGCACAGGATCCGACGGTTACCGGTTGTCAACACTGAAGGCGAATTGGAAGGCATCTTGTCGATGAATGACATTGTGCTTAATGCCAGGGGAAAAGCAGACAGTATCGCCTATCGCGACGTCGTGAAGACATATCAGGCGATCTGCCAACATCCAGTACCGGCAACAGCAAGCGCAACGGCCGGTGTAACGACGTAAACGTGGATTCTCGTCGTCGTTAGTGACGTGATTAGAGTCATAGGAGGTTCGTTATGTTGGAACGACGAAGTGATAGAGATCTGAAGCAACGGATATTGCGCGAATTGAAATGGGATTCGCGCGTTTCCTGGGCGAGCGTCAACGTTGAGGTCACTGATGGAATAGTAACTTTAATCGGTATTGTGCCGAGTTATGTGCAAAAGATCGCAGCTCAGGAAGCGGCGCATCGCGTCGCAGGCGTGCTTGATGTAGCGAATGACATTGAGGTCAGGCCCATCGATCGGTTCGTGCGCACGGATTCTGAAATCGCCGGTGCTGTCCGAAACGCGCTCGAGTGGGACGCATTGGTGCCGAATGAGCTGATTCAATCAACAGTGTCGGACGGATGGGTGACGCTCGAGGGACAAGTCGACTACTGGCGCGAGCGCACTGACGCAGAGCGTGCAATCAGACGACTTACGGGAGTGGTTGGTGTGATCAACAAGATCACAATTCGCAAACAGGCAGTTAACGAGCAGCAATTGCGTGAAGAAATTGAATTTGCGCTTGAGCGCCGAGCCGATCGTCAGGCTGAACGGTTACGGATCGAAGTTCATGATGGTGCAGTCGATTTGTGGGGACGAGTTCACTCCTGGCAGGAAAAGCGCGCCGTTATCGGCTCGATTGCCCATGCACCCGGGGTGACGCAGTTGAAAGATCATGTTCGGATAGATCCCTATTTCTAAACAAAAGCTGCACTCATGTAGTGACGCTTTGCACAAAAGCCTGACTGCGAAACTGATGATCTTCTCTGCGTGCTCTGCGGTCTCCGTGAAATTACTGATACGCATGACTTCACGCAGAGGCACGGAGACCGCAGAGCACGCAGAGAGGGGTCAAAACGGTCAACGAAGCCACTTTTTGTGCAAAGCCATGTCGTGAAAGGAAAAGCAATGAAAGAGACGAAGACAGAAAAAATGGAGTTGGCGCCAAAGACTTTTGAGACGGCTTATCCGTTTCAGATGATGCGTCGCTTCACGAGAGACATGGAACGGATGTTTGAAGATTTTCCGGGATTTTGGTTCCCGAACTTCTTCAAGACCGACTTTGCGCCGTTCCGCATGGAGTTTGACAAAGTCGAATGGGTACCTCAGATCGAGGTGCTTCGAAACAATGGACAGTTCCTGGTGCGGGCAGATCTTCCCGGCCTCACAAAGGATGACGTGAAGGTTGAGATGACCGATAACATGCTGATGATCTCAGGCGAGCGGAAGGAAGAGAAAGAAGAGAAGCACGAAGGCTTCTATCGCAGCGAACGAAGCTATGGAAACTTCTATCGCCAGATTCCTCTGCCGGAAGGGATTGAGACTGAGAACGCGGCAGCGACATTTCGCAACGGTGTGCTCGAAATAATGATGCCGATGCCGAAAGCGGAACCGTCAACCCGCAAACTTGAAATCAAAGAACCGCACGTGGAGAGAGCGGCTAAAACTGCCACTGCGTAGGTGGCGTTCTCAAGGCCGGCTGCTTTGCGATGAGCGAGCAGCCGGTCTTGTTTTACCCACAATGTTTGTCGAGCGAAAGGAGTTGAGTGGTGGACGCGCT
Source organism: Pyrinomonadaceae bacterium (assembly GCA_035281525.1). Taxonomy (GTDB): domain Bacteria; phylum Acidobacteriota; class Blastocatellia; order Pyrinomonadales; family Pyrinomonadaceae; genus PSRF01. The sequence goes on from DATEDU010000021.1 coordinate 2,973, forward strand.
ATTGAGAGACTTCCGAATCAGCATTCGAAGTTTGTTGAAACGTCCAGCGTTCTCAGTGATCGCGATTCTAACTCTGGCGCTCGGTCTCGGTGCAAACACAGCGATCTTTAGTTTCGTGAACGCGCTTTTATTGCGGCCGCTCCCATTTTCAGCGCCTGATCGCCTGGTGGTGTTAAGTGAGATAAACCCCGAAAAAAGACGAAATCTGCCCACTGCATCACCGCGGAATATTGAGGACTGGCAGAAACAGAGTCAGACCATCGAGCAATTCGGCGCGTGGCGTGATTGGCATTTTCGTGTCAGTACAACTAGCGGACCTATCGCCGCTTCGAGCGCCATTGGTTCTCCAGAGCTCTTTCAAGTTCTCGGTGTCAAGCCGTTGCGCGGACGTCTCCCTTTGCCGGAAGAGAATCAGGTTGGTCGCGACCAGGTCATTGTAATCACCAACAGCTTCTGGCAAACGCAATTCGCCGGTTCTGAGAACGTCGTCGGACAAACACTCCTTCTCGACAAAGACCCGTTCACAATCATCGGAGTTTTGCCGGCAAACTTCGAGGCACTTCACCTGGGTTCATGGGACATATGGGCGCCGCTTTCTGTGGATCCCGATCAGACACTTGGACGCCACGCAAAGAACCGGCGCGTTTATGCGCGAGTGAAAGAAGGTGTTTCACTCGACGCAGTGCAGTCTGAAATGACGGCGATTGCAAGTAGATTGGCCCAGGCGTATCCGGCGGAAAACGGTGGGTGGACCATCAAAGTAAACAGCTTGCAGCGGGAAGAAGTTGGCGACTTGCGTCCCTCAATTCTTCTGTTCCTGGGTGCGGTAGGGATGGTCCTGCTGATTGCATGCATAAACGTCTCTAATCTGTTTCTTGCGCGGGCAATGGCTCGGCGAAAGGAGTTTGCGATTCGCGTTGCTCTCGGCGCGGCACGCTTTCAACTCGTGCGCCAGCTATTAATTGAAAGTGTATTGCTCTCGCTGGTTGGAGGCGC
>DATEDU010000022.1:0-19093 GCA_035281525.1 Pyrinomonadaceae bacterium
AAGAAAGAGCGAGGCAACTTCGCCTGCCATCAACGAGATAGCGAGACCCTGAAAAATCGGATCGAACAAGATCACAGCTGACCCTACGATCACCGCTGCCGCTGTCAACATCATCGGACGAAACCGCACGGCGCCGGCATCGATAACTGCCTCCGCAAGCGTCATTCCCTGATCTAACCTCAACCTCACAAAATCAACGAGAATTATCGAATTGCGTACAACAATTCCGGCACCGGCAATGAAACCAATCATCGAGGTGGCAGTAAAGAACGCTCCCATAATGGCATGAGCCGGCAGAATGCCGATGAGTGAGAATGGAATGGCCACCATGATTGTGAAAGGCGTCTTGAACGACTGAAACCAACCAACGACCAGTATGTAGATCAGTATTAACACTGCCGCGAACGCGAGTCCCAAATCGCGAAAGACTTCATAGGTGATGTGCCATTCGCCATCCCATTTCACCGCCAATTTGTCCGTAAGAAATGGTTGGCGGGCGACATAGCGTTCGAGTTGATAGCCTTCAGGTAGCTTTAGTTCATCGAGCGCCTGATTGAGTTTCATGATGGCGTAGACGGGACTCTCTTCCTCGCCGGCAACGTCGCCAGTCACGTAGACGACGGGCATGAGGTTCTTGTGATAGATGCTTTGTTCGTTGAAAGTCTCCTCGACTCGAACCAGTTCGCCGACTGCGATCAGGTTCCCGCCGTGCCCAAGCACTTTTATACCTTTGAGGCTGTTGATACTTGATCTCTCCGCCACAGGAAGCCGCAGCATGATCGCTACATCTTCCTTCTCTTGATCATGATGAGCCAAACCCACCTTCGCTCCGTGGACGGCGACTCTCAACGTAGTCGCAACCTGCTCAGCAGAAACTCCATTTAACGCTGCCTTCTCTTTATCGATAATGAAACGATACCTGGTCTGCTCATCTTCTATGTAGGAATCAACGTCTACAACTCCCGGCGTGGAATCAAAGACGCCACGAATCTGCCGCGCCACTCCAAGTTGTCGCTGATAATCGGGACCGTAGACTTCGGCAACCAAAGTTTGCAACACCGGCGGTCCGGGGGGAACTTCGGAAATCTTCACGCGAGCTTGATACCTGGCGGCGATTTGTTGGAGAGCGGGTCGCACCCGTTTTGCTATATCGTGACTTTGAGACTTCCGTTCGTCCTTGGGAAGTAAATTAACCTGAATGTCGGCGACATTCGGACCACGCCGGAGAAAGTAATGACGCACCAATCCATTGAAGTTATAAGGTGAGGCTGTGCCTACATAGATCTGATAATCAGTTACTTCAGGAACGCTGCGAACATATTCAGCCAACTCGCGTGTCACCGCTGCAGTCTGCTCGAGCGTCGTTCCTTCCGGCATGTCGACAATCACCTGAAACTCACTCTTGTTGTCGAAAGGAAGCATCTTCACACGCACGAATTTCAACAACACCAGCGCGAACGATCCAATCAGAAGCAAGGCAACCAGTGAGAGGAATGAGAAACGCCATTTCGCGTGATGAATGAGTTGGCCCATCACGCGACGATATGCACGCGTGGTCCAACCTTCTCGACCGTCTGAGTCATGCTTCGCGTGCCGCCGAAGTAATCGCAAACTGGCCCAGGGTGTAACGATAAAAGCAACTAGTAACGAAAAGACCATTGCAGCCGACGCCCCCACCGGAATCGGCCGCATGTAAGGCCCCATCAGGCCACTGACAAACGCCATCGGAAGAATCGCGGCGATGACTGCGAAAGTTGCCAGAATGGTTGGGTTGCCTACTTCAGCCACGGCTTCGACCGCGACAGCGATGCGTGGCCTATCGCGATTCTCCGGCAAGGCGTAATGCCTGGCCATATTTTCGACCACCACGATCGCGTCATCAACGAGAATGCCGATTGAAAAGATCAGAGCAAAGAGCGTTATGCGATTGAGCGTGTAACCGTAAAAGTAGAAGACCGCCAGTGTGAGAGCGAGCGTTACAGGAATTGCGATCGCGACAATGCCTGACTCTCTGATTCCAAGGACCAACCAAATCAGCACCGATACTGAAAAAATCGCGATCATCATGTGCAGGAGAAGTTCGTTTGATTTCTCACTTGCGGTCTCACCGTAGTTGCGAGTCACAGCGACATTGACATCACTGGGAATCAAACGGCCTTTTAATGTCTCGATTTTCTCCACCACACGATCCGCGACGGCGATCGCGTTTGTTCCTTTGCGCTTTGAAACTGATAGCGTCACGGCAGGTTGGACGGGTGTTGTCGCGTCGCCTATCTCATGGTGCGCACCGCTGCCGTAGAAGACGTAATCAGCAGGTTCTTCGGGTCCGTCGCTAATATCACTGATGTCTCGCAGATAGACCGGGTGGGTGTTCGAAACGCCCACCACGACGTTCCCAACGTCTTCTGCAGAGGAGACAAAGCCCCCCGTTTCTATCAGAAACTCGCGATTGCCTGCCGCGAAGCTTCCCGACTGCGATTGCCGGTTCGCCTGCTCGAGCATCAGGACAATACTCGCCGGCGCAACATTAAAAGCAGCCATGCGCGACTGGTCCAGCGTGACCCGAATTTGACGGCGTTGACCGCCGATGATCTTTACTTCCGAGACGTCCGGAACCTCCTTGATTTGGTCGTGAAGCTGCGCTGCAACGCGACGTAGTGTGAAGTGGTCGTAGCGCTCACTCGAAAGTGTAAGACCCAATATCGGAACGTCGTCGATCGATCGTGGCTTAACCAGCGGCTGACTTGCTCCCGGTGGAATCAGGTCGACATTCGCAAACATCTTCTGATTCAGACGAACGATACTCTCTTCTTCGTTCTGTCCGACGTAGAAGCGGACTACAGCCATTGCTTGACCTGGTGCCGAAGTCGAATAGATATATTCAACACCCGGTACCTCCCAGAGCAGTTTCTCCATTGGCTTGGTGACGCGCTCCTCGACCTCCTTTGCTGATGCGCCCGGCATCTCGACAAAAACGTCGATCATCGGAACTACAATTTGTGGTTCCTCTTCACGGGGCAGCAGAATGACTGCGCCAATACCGAGCAGGATTGATGCCGAGATGATCAGCGGCGTCAGCTTGGAGTCGATGAAGGCTCGTGCGAATTTACCGGCAAGTCCGGGTGTTTCTTTCATGGCTTTTATTTACCGGCAATTCGTTGCGCGTCTTTCGTTGTTTCGCGGACACGAACTCCATCTCGCAATGACGCGATGCCTTCGCTCACGATCTGTTCGCCGTCATTCAAGCCTGAAAGCAGCTCGATCCGATCGCCAACAATTTTTCCTGTTTTTACAAGTCGCAGTCGTGCCACGCCCGACTGATCTACAACGAAAACTCCGGTGAGTTGTCCCTGCTGAGCGACTGCCGTTTGCGGGATTGAAAGAATTTTTCGCTGGCCCGTAACAAAGCGGGCTTTGCCGTACAATCCGGACCTCAACTGAATGTTGCCGGCAATTGCCAAACCAATCTTGACGATGTAACTGTGCGTTGCGGGATCCGCCCTCGGAACAATCTCTTCAACTGTGCCTATTACATCTGTGTTGCCCAAAGCTTCCAGCACGACATGGACCCGATCGTGGAGGTGGATCGTTCCCAGCGTGGACTCTTCCACCGATGCGTGAAGCTGGTAACTGGCGCTGTTCTCGATTGTAAGAAGCGGCATACCAGGGGTCGCCATGTAACCAACATCGGCTTGCTTCGACACGACGACGCCATCTATCGGAGCTGCGATGCGGGAATAGCCGGCGTAGACTCGTGCATTCGCGATATCTGCCTTCGCCTGATCGATTCGCGCACGCATCTGCCGTTGCCGCGCGGCGGTAACTTGTAGCAGTCGATCTGCTCGCTCGCTCTCGGCTTTAGCAATTTCATGCTTCGTCCGCACCTCGTCGAACTCCTGCGGACTGACGGATCGACGCTGGAATAGTGTCTCGTAACGGTCGAGAGTGGTTTTTGCGAGTTTCTCACTGGCCTGGGCCGCTGCGCGCGCGGATTCCGCGGCGCGAATGCTACCCTCGACCTCTTCGAGTGAGTCTTGAACTTCGCGCATGCCAGCCTGAGTTTTCTGCAACTGTATGCCCGCATCACGATTGTCAATCTCAATCAGCGTTTGCCCCGCTCGCACTGTATCGCCTTCTCGCACGTGCAGGGTCACAATGTTCCCCATTATTTTCGCAGCAATAACGCTTCTGTTCTTTGCCTGGACTGTGCCCACGGCTTCGTAGTAATCATCGACCAGCGAGGTTTGCAGAGTCTCGATCTTCAGACCCGAGAGGACGGGTGCGGGTTGATCGTGCTGAGTCTCTCGAGAACAGGAGATCATCAGGGTTACAAGGATTAGGAAGACGACGCGTTTCACAATTAAGTCTCCTTTCACGAACGGTCACGACCCAAACACTCGCACGTCTTTCAATTGCCCAGTCGCTAAAAGGATGTTCGCGTAACTGAGGTATTGTTCGTAACGAGCAGCAAGCAGATCCGAACGCGCCTGTACCAACGCGGTCTCGGCATGCAGCAGTTCAGTAATGGTTGTAATGCCGGCGCGGTATCGGTCCTGCACAATCCGCAACGTTTCGCTCGCCTGGGCCGAGACTTCCACGACTACTGTCAGCCGTTCACGCGCCGAGACGTACTGTTGGTAGGCGCGCACTACCTCGAACCGAATCTGATTCGCGAGTCGTTCTTGTTCTGCGTTGGCAATTGATTGGGTAGCTGTGGCTTGCGCTATTCGTGACTTTCGACCGGCATCAAAAAGGTTGAAGCTCACCGTCGCGCCGGCCGCATAATCGCCACTGCCGCCGGTAAAATGTTCAGTGCTTCTACCCGCAGTGATGAACGCGTCCACACGAGGCAGCCATTCGCCTCTCGCACCGTGCAATTTCGCCATCGTCGCCCGTGACGACAAGACCGCGCGTTGATAATCGGGACGGTTCTGTAATGCCTGAGAAAGGAGCACTTCCAACGGGTCGACCGTAAATCGCCGATCGACAAGTTTGGCCAACAGTTGCTGCGGAGTATCTATCGGTAAACCAAGTGCCACATTCAGTGCGGCTAGAGCCGTGGCCGACTCTCCGGCCATCTGAATCTCCTGCTGCCGAAACTGTGACAACTGAACGCGTGCGGCAAGCAAATCCGACTGGACCGCGACGCCAGTTTCAACCAGGTCTCGTGCTCGTTTGACATCCGCTTCAGCAGTTCTGACTGCATCTTCCGCGACGTTGAGTTTTGCCTGGATCAGTAATAGACCATAATAAGTTTTAATTACTTCGAAACGGATCTGCTGTTCTACAAGGTTGGTTTGCTGCTCGGCCTGCTGCTGTTGAAATCGAGCGCTTGCGATGCGGGTTTCTGTTTCGCGCTGGTCGAACACGGGAAGTCGCAACGTCAAAGACGAGCGAAAGTTGTTGACTGCATCCGGACGGTTGAGAGAATCGATTGCGAAGTTTGTTGGTCCAAATCGTCCCTGTTCCAACAGGCTGCCAAAAACGAAGACCGGGTTGTTACTTCGCGTGAAGCTTCCGGTTGTTATCACTTGCGGCAGGCGGCGCGAACGCGCTTCAGACGCTTCGGCATCTGCCAATTGTCTTCCCGCATTAGTCACTCGCGTCAAAGGATTTCTTCGGAGCGCGATCTCCACCGCATCCACAGGCGTGAGTCCATCACTTGAGATTGAGCTCACTTGACCCAACGCGAGTAGCGGTGCAAAACATGCACTGAGCAAAACAATACTGAGACCCCAGGCTACGGCACGAGCTTTTGAGCAACTTGTAAACATGATCCACCAGCTCGTGGCTAAACCCTGGCTGCTGGTGGCGCACCGAGCCAACGCAGAAATGTCATCATCGGACACCAGTTTGTAAACGCAGATTGGATCAGGTTGAGCGCGACGAAACCGGTGAATAGAAACCAGTAAGGGCTATGGAAATAACCGAGAACAATGCTCGCCAGTACAAAACTGCCGGCGATTAATCTCAGATATCTTTCAACTGTCATGTGTCAAACACCTCCTCACGACAGTTGAAGAAGCAACCAACATTCCGACGTTTCAAGCGCGGCGATAGGTAAGTTTCGCAAGGTTTTCAATGGTTCCACCGTCGCAAAACTCCACAATGGTGGGATCGATTGCGGATTTTTACGCTCGTTTGTGGTTTGACACGAAGTCCCAGCCAAAAGGTCGGTTACGCTGCGACACAGGTAAAAATACCTATGAGTCCTAAGTGGTCCTACTGATCCAGACAAGAATCAACTCCCGTACGATATTTTGGGCTCTGTGAATTATCAGAAGGGAGATTACAAGATGGGATTCAATACAAAGTCTTTTATTCGTTCGGCATTAATTCTGGTACCTGCTTTCGCTTTAATGTTGTCGGCTTCTATCGCTAATGCGCAGACTGAATCCACCTCACCGGCTCAAGAAGAAGTTGCGACGCTGACCGATTCATCAGCGAGGAGTGCGGCAACGGCGAATGTTCCCGCGTTTACCGAGTATCGTGGTGTAACGATCGGCATGACGGCGGAAGAAGTGCGCTCGAAACTCGATCGGCTGAAGAAAGGTGAGGGCCAGGATTTTCTGATTTTCTCAGAGCGGGAATCAGCGCAGATCTACTATAACGATGCGGGCAAAGTCACGGCTATTTCCATCGATTACCTGGACAACAGTGATGCGCCATCACCTGATGCGGTGCTTGGAATTAAACTACAGCCCAAAGCTGACGGTTCGATGTATCAGCTAAATCGCTATCCGCAAGCGGGCTATTGGGTGTCTTACAACCGGACCGCGGGAGACAAGCCGCTCGTAACGATAACAATGCAAAAGATGTGACGTCGTGAGGAGCAGACAGAGGCCCGACTCCTCTGACAGATCGCACAGAGGCGCAGAGCCGCAGAGATTGAGTTTCGGTGACTCATCGTTTGCGTCTTTGCGCCTTTGTTCTGCATCGCAGAAAGACCTTGCGTACGGTCAGCTAATCTCGAACCGTCATCAGGAGTGAAAAGTTGGGGATTCGCGGGAAACTGTTGCTTCTTGCTGCCGGCATAGCGGTGCCGCTGGTTGTGGTCGGCGCACTTGATCTAAGGAACATGTGGCAACTGAGTCGCTCTCAATTGAACGACTCGATCAAGCAACAGGGTGAACTCGCGTCTGTTGCTCTCGGCCGCTGGCTCGACGATCAGAAGAAGGCACTTGACGCCGTCGCAGCGCTGGCGGGTGACCCGAACACACGCGCTCCAGTTATTCGCGATAATCTTGAAAACGTTTTGCACACGAGACCTTTTTGGCTCGATTTGCGCATCACAACTAATACGGGTACGACACTGATGTCGCAACCTCCGCGCAGAGAGATCCTGCCAAACGCACTCACCGACTTCCTGGTTTCGGAAATGCGCGAAAAGAACTCGTGGGCCGTCGTTACCGATCGCACAGTGGACGAAGCGCGGCCGATCGTGATCATCGCCGTTCCGATTGAAAAAGGCGGCGCTGTTATCGCGCGCATAGATGGGGCGGCAATTAGTGAGCTCTTCGATCGCATCGAACTCTCACCACAAGTCGTTATTTCGGTGGTTGATTCGGAGGGTCGCATTCTTTATCGACGTAAAGGTTCTGAAGCGCATTCGGAACCTGATGTAAGCTGGGCGCCTGTTTCGTCAGATCCCACACGTCCGCGAACGAGTGTCGTCGAGCTCACGAGTCCCGTCGATGGAATAAAGCGCGTGTATGGAGTGGCGGAAATTAGAGACACCGGACTCGTCGTTAAGATTGGCATTCCAAGTTCAACGCTGTATGAACCAGCGCGTCGCCGGCTGAATCGTTACGGCTTAACAGGACTGGTCGCTCTCTTACTGGCAGTTGGAGCGGCACTGGTAATTGAGCGAAGCATTGTGTTGCCGGTTCGCCGTCTACGCGCGGCTGCACAACGTCTGGGTGGAGGTGATCTGACATCAAGAGCGCCAAGGCTGGGAGGCGGCGAGATCGGCGATCTCGGGACCGTCTTCAACACGATGGCAACGCAGATCGCTGAACGAGAAGAACGATTAACGCAACTGGATCGATTAAAGTCTGAATTCGTCAGCAGTGTTTCGCACGAGCTCAAGACACCCTTAACGATAATCAAGCTGTTGGCCCATGTCCTACAGCGCGGCGATGTTGCTGAAGCTGAGAAGGTCGACTATTCAAAAACCATTGCTGTCGAATGCGACAGACAAATCGAGTTTGTCGGCAACTTACTCGACGTGTCACGCATTGAATCGGGGGCTTATCATCTGCGCAAGACTCGCGTTGACGTTCGTGAGTTGATCAGTTCCAGCGTAGAGGTTGAACGACACCGAGCAGAATCGCTCGGTCTCGAGTTAACCACGAACGTTCCGGCACGCTTGTCCGCTGTTACTGGTGACTTCGAAGCCTTGCGAAGAGTAATTCGGGGTCTCATTGATAACGCTATCAAGTACACACCGGAGGGTGGCCGGATTACGGTTTCTGCGCGAGAGTCTGATCACCGCATGGCAATCAGCGTCGTCGATACGGGCAAAGGAATTGCGGATACGGATTTACCTTATATCTTCACGAAATTTTATCGGGCAGCGGAGAATGGCGCTGCAGGCTCACCAGGTACGGCCGCATCAGGAGTTGGATTGGGTCTTTATTTAGCGCAACACGTTGTCTCGCAATCAGACGGCCAAATAATGGTTGAGAGCGAGCAAGGTGCGGGAACGACGTTTACTGTGAACTTGCCCTTATGGATTGATGAAATCGGCATCGAACGGATTAAGGAGAAAACGCGTGTCAAAGCGCTTGTTGGTAGTTGACGATGAGCCAAACCTGCTGCGTGCGGTGGCTGCCTGTCTCAAGGCTGAGAATTATGAAGTGAGCACAGCGCGCAGCGGCTACGAGGCACTAATGCAGTTGGCTGAAGCAGTGCCGGATCTCATTATCAGCGACATCAGAATGCCCGGAATGGATGGATACAAACTGGCGCGACAACTACGCGCCTCGGCGAGAACGGCGCTTGTGCCGATCGTGTTTCTAACGGCGAAGGACGAAACGGCAGATCGTATTGAAGGCTTCCACGCCGGCATCGACGCTTATCTCACAAAGCCGTTCGAGGCTGATGAATTGACTGCGGTGGTGAACGCAATCGTAAGACGAGTGGAACGAACTCACTCACAAATCGCGCGACTTGTCACTTCTGGGCATGCAGTTGAAGCGCCTGTAAGTTTTCACGACGACGCCCTAACTGATGCTGAGAACCGCGTCGCAATCGCAGTCTCTCGTGGGTTGAGTAATAAAGAAATATCCGCCGAACTCGAGATTAGCGTGCGAACCGTGGAGAACCACATCAGTCACATACTTGATAAAAAACGTTTTAGTAATAGGGTGGAAGTCGCGCGCTACGTGTTTGAACAAGAAAGTTAATTGTCTTCACCACGATGACGTCCGCGAAAGCAAAAACCAATAAAAGCCCCGCGGAGAGAGTGCCAGTTGATACGGGCGGGCGCCGATGGACGGGAATCTTGCCTCCCCCATCATTTCGATTGGGGTGTAGCCCTCAAAATCCCTTAAATCCAATTCAACAGGTTGCGCGGATTGGGCCAGGTTGAAAAGGCATAGCACGGTTTCATCAACGTAGCTGCGAGTAAAACCAAATATTTTACGATTCTCCGGCTTAATCAGTCTGATTTCCCCACGTCCAAACACGGGATGTCGTTTACGCAGGTGAATCATTTCCCTCACCCAATTCAAAAGCGATGTGCTGTAGCGCTGCTGCGCCTCAACATTTACTGCCTGATAACCGTAGACCGGATCCATAATCAGCGGAAAATACAGGCGCGCAAAATCCGCTTGTGAGAAACCTGCGTTGCGGTCGGCCGTCCACTGCATAGGCGTGCGCACACCATCGCGGTCGCCCAGATAAATGTTGTCACCCATCCCGATCTCATCGCCGTAGTAAAGGAAAGGACTACCGGGAAGACTGAAGAGCAAACCATGCAACAACTCTATGCGACGGCGTCCGTTGTTCATCAAGGGAGCAAGCCGCCGCCGTATACCCATATTCAGTCTCATACGCGGATCTCTTGCATACTCGTCGTATAGATAATCTCGCTCCTCATCCGTAACCATTTCCAGTGTCAGTTCATCATGATTCCTCAGGAACATTCCCCACTGGCAACTCGGCGGAATCTCCGGCGTTCGCTCGAGAATCTCTACGATCGGCCGGCGATCCTCCTGACGCAACGCCATGAACAACCGCGGCATGATCGGAAAGTTGTACCCCATGTGAAACTCATCGCCGTCGCCGAAATATTGGACCAGGTCTTCAGGCCACTCGTTGGCTTCGGCTAACAACAAGGCCTCGGGATAACGCTCTTCAACACTTCTTCGCAATCTCTTGAGAAACTCGTGCGTCTCCGGAAGGTTTTGGCAGTTGGTTTCTTCGCGCTCGAAAAGGTACGGCGCAGCGTCGACGCGAAAACCGTCCACGCCGAGATCGAGCCAGAACAAAACCACATTCAGCATCTCCCGCTGGACTTCAGGATTGTCGTAGTTGAGATCCGGTTGGTGACTGAAGAAACGATGCCAGTAGAAAGCTCCCGCCTGTTCGTCCCAGGTCCAATTCGAGCGCTCCGTGTCAGCGAAGATGATTCGCGCTTCAGGATATTTCTGGTCTGAGTCGCTCCACACATACCAATCACGTTTCGGAGAGTGGGGCGAACTTCGGGCGTCCTGAAACCATGGATGACGATCGGAGGTGTGATTGATAACAAGATCGGCAATTACACGGATTCCCCTGCCGTGCGCGGCGCTGAGCAATTCCTTTACGTCTGTGATGGTGCCGTAATCGGGCAATACTTTGTAGTAATCCGAAATGTCATAACCACCATCGCGAAGTGGTGATTCGTAGAAAGGCAAAAGCCAGATGCACGTGATACCCAGCCATTGAAGGTAGTCCAATTTTGAAGTCAGTCCGCGAAAGTCGCCGACGCCGTCGCCACTCGAGTCGGAGAAGCCGCGAACGTAAACTTCGTAGAAGATCGCATCCTTATACCAGTCGCTCGACATGTTTGTTTTTACTCCGGTGCAATTCTCGCGCAAACATGCAAAGCAGCAAAGTGGACCGTGAGGAATGCTGATAGGTGGAATCACTTAAAGGCGGTAGGTAATAAGACTGATGCACTCAAATTGCATCTTTATTAGTATAAATACGCTCATGGAGATGTGACTGGTTGATGGCTTGTTGAGCTGACAAGTGTCAACAATGGGGAAGTCACATCCGCCCGGACAAATTGAGGCGCCGAGAGGCGCCTCAATGTGTAAAAGACCTTCATTATGGATGTAAACACAAACCGACGAAGAGTTGTTGTCGTATCAAACCGGTTGCCCGTACGTCTCAAGCGTACCGGTACGGGTTGGCATAACAAAGCCACCGCCGGGGGACTTGCCACAGCGATGGATCCCATTCTGCGTGGCACTGAAGGAATCTGGATCGGCTGGTCTGGTGATACATCGGGAGTTACGGATGAAGACCGTCAGGCGATCATGAAAGACTGGGCTGACAAGCATCGTTATTTAGCTGTCGATTTAGATCCCGAAACAGCCCAGGGGTTCTACGAAGGGATCGCAAACGAGGCTCTCTGGCCGTTGCTTCATCACTTCCCTTCACTGGTCCGATTTGAGCCCGAGTATTGGAAGGCTTATGTCAGAGCGAACGAAATATTTCGTGATGAGATATTGAAACATCTTCGTGCTGACGACTTAGTTTGGATTCACGATTACCACTTCTTACTGCTGCCACAAATGCTGCGCGAAGTCAGGCCGGAGATATCGATCGGATTCTTCCTTCACGTTCCCTTCCCCTCATCGTCTGTATTCCGAATCATTCCGAAGCGTGAGGAATTGCTACAAGGTATGTTGGGTGCTGATTACCTGGCCTTCCATACACACCGTTACCTGCAACACTTCCGCACCTCGGTTTTGAGATTACTGGGTCTCACGAGCGCAATGGACCACATCGAGATCGGCAAGCGCATCGTGAGGCTTGACGCGCTCCCGATCGGAATAGCGCCGCAGCAATTTAACGACTTGCTGACGAAAGGCGCGGGCACAAGGAAACAGATAACCGAACTAAAACAACGTTTTGGTTACTGCAAGATACTTTTGGGCGTAGATCGCCTGGATTACACGAAGGGAATTCCGGAGCGCCTACGCGCCTATCGAAAGTTTTTGCTCGATCATCCTGATTGGCGCGGCAGAGTGGTGCTAATCCAGGTCGCCGTGCCTTCTCGAGAGCGAGTGCCGAGATACACCCGACTGCGTCGCGAGGTTGACGAACTGATTGGCGAGATCAACGGCGACTGGAGCACACCGAATTGGTCGCCTATCACATATCTGCGTCGTAGCCTGCCGCAAGCCGAACTCGCGGCTCTTTACGCGAGTGCGGACGTCGCATTAGTGACGCCCCTGCGAGATGGTCTCAACCTCGTCGCCAAAGAATATGTCGCGTGCAAGTCGTCAGGTGATGGAGTGCTTGTTCTGAGTGAATTTGCCGGCGCGGCGGCAGAGATGGGCGAGGCTTTGCTCGTTAATCCTTACGATGAAGAAGGTTTGAGTTCGACAATTGCGCGAGCTCTATCGATTAGTGAGAAAGAGAAACGAGAACGCATGATGGCGTTGTATCGACGCGTTCACAAGAACAATGTTTTTGCATGGGGCGATCGATTTATACAGAACCTGACCACCGCCGTGCAGACCAGATCCGAGCAGTCACATGATGAGCCACATCCTCTCGAAAGGAAGCAATTGATTGATTCTTTTGATCAGGCACAGTCGCGTTTGATAATGCTCGATTACGACGGAACGCTCGCGCCGTTTGCGACGCTGCCGCAAAGTGCGGTTCCCAGTCGACACTTAATCGAAATACTCGAGCGCCTGGTCGAAGATGAGAACTCGATCATCGCCTTGATCTCCGGACGACCGCGAGCAGACCTTGAACAGTGGTTCGCCGGAGTTCCTAATCTGTGGATCGCTGCTGAACACGGGGCCGTGCTGTGGTCTCCAATTTCGCGCCATTGGGAGCAGCCACATCACGACTCGTCAGCCGAGTGGAAAAAATGCGCGTATCCGATCCTCGATCATTTCGTGGACCGGACGCCAGGCAGCTTTATTGAAGAGAAAGAATTCTCGCTGGTCTGGCACTATCGCATGGCGGATCCGGAATTCGGTGACTGGCTGGCAAATGATCTCGTCGCAAATCTGGATCACATGCTGGCAGAATCGCCGGTCAAGGCAGTGAAAGGTCAAAAAACCGTAGAAGTGAAATCGCTCTGGGCCAACAAAGGACAGGTGTACTCCCGCTTAATGGTTTCGTGTGTAGTGCGGCCGGATTTCATTATGGCGGCCGGTGATGACGTTACCGATGAAGATCTGTTTGCGCGTCTGCCCGAGAGCGCGTGGACGATTCATGTTGGCAGAAATCAGTCGCGAGCAAAGTACTACTTAAGCAATCCTGAAGAGATGCTTGCAATTCTCGCGCAACTTCTTGAATCGCGCCACCCCGATTCCATTCCAACGCGTGATCCCTCCACACGCGGTGAGAGGGGCTTGCCGCAGAAGCCGTTGGTCGACCAGGTACAATCACTCATTCGATGAAGTAATCCCACTGATTAAATCCGTCGCAGGACTCGATACGATATCGTTCGACGCTTGTGAGGATTCATGACCGCATTCAAAACCTTCCGGCCCGCATACGCACAGTGCAAATCATTGTGCTGGTGCTAATCAGCATTTGTGTTGTTCGCCTCTACAACCTACAGATCGTCGATGGTGACTACTACCATGAACGAGCCATCACCCAGCGGCTTCGCATTCTGCCAATCCCCGCACCTCGCGGCACGATTTTGGATCGTAACGGCAAAGTGCTCGTTGATTCACGTCCCGTCTACGATGTGGTGTTGCAACGTGAGAAGGGTGAATCGATCGACGAGGCCTCGCTTTTATCGAAACTACCAGTGGCCCTGGATCTCGATCCTGATTACCTGAAAGAGCGCTTCAGTGAAATCGGAACTAATCCCGCTTACCAGTCGCTGCTAATCAAAGAAAACGCCACTATGCATGACATTGCGTGGGTTGAGGCTCACTCATTGGAATTTCCTTTGCTCCATGTCGAACAACGTCCGCAGCGAAATTATCCGGAGAACGGTTTGCTGGCCCATGTTCTGGGTTATGTCGGCGAGATCAACTCGCGTCAACTCGAACTGCCGGAATACAAGAACAATGGCTTCAAACCTGGAGATGTAATCGGGAAAGAAGGATTGGAATCTACTTACGATCACTTTCTGCGGGGGCGCGACGGTAGTCGTACCGTCATGGTCGATAGCCTGGGACGCCTTCGAGCCATCGTTGAAGTCATCGAGCCGATTGCCGGACAGGACCTCGTGACCACCATCGATCTTGATCTGCAAATGGCGGCTGAAGAAGAACTGCGAAACTCACCGTCTCAACGAGGCGTGATCATCGCGCTGGATCCTAACAACGGAGAAATACTCGCGCTAGCTTCATATCCGACGTTTGATCCGAATCTTTTTACGCACCGCATCGCGACGAAAAGAGGGCGGGCTGAATATGCAGCCCTGCTGCGAGATCCGGACACTCCTCTCTACAACCGCGCCATTCGTGGGCGTTACCCACCCGGCTCAACCTGGAAAATACCAATGGCGCTTGCCGGACTTCAGCAGGGCGCCATCACGCTTGAAGACTCACGCCTGTCATGCGGTGGCGGTATTCAAATCGGAAACAAGTTCACGCGTTGCATGGGCCATCATGGCAGGCCTGACTTGCATACCGCCATCATGAAGTCTTGTGACGGGTATTTTTATCGACTGGGACTAAAGATGGGTCTCACCGGAATTATGAGCATGGTTGATGAATTCAAGTTGAACGAACGAACCGGAATCGATTTGCCACATGAGTTGACGAGTTGGACGCCTTCGCCTGAGTTTAAGGCGCGGTTCAATCCGCGCGCTCCCAGTTGGACCGATATCGATACTGTTTATGCTTCCTTCGGGCAGGTCTACGATTTCGTGACTCCGATTTCGTTGCTTCGAGCAATAGCGGCAGTCGCAGTCGAAGGCAGGCTCTACACGCCACACCTTTTGAAAAATGTCCGGCCGGTTGGTGAACACGGCGACAATCATCATCGTCCAGCGAGAATCTACGATGATGCTTTAGCGGCTGAGATTTCCGTAGCACCAGAATATCGAGAGGCTGTAGTCGAGGCGATGTGGTCAGTGGTCAACGAGTCCGGCACTGCGACCGGCATTCAAAAGGCGGGCTTTGACATAGCTGGTAAGACCGGTACGGCGCAGGTGGTCGGACTCGGAAAAGACGTCGGAAGAAACAAGGACCATTCGTGGTTTGTATCTTACGCTCCTGCCTTTGAACCAGAGATCGCAGTGCTTGCGCTAATTGAGAACTCCGGTTTTGGTTCACGACACGCAGCGCCCGCCGCTCGCGCACTCTACGACGTATACTTCGAGAAAACCGGGCGCGCAGATCGGATCCCGGAAGACGTCGCGCAGCATCTTCGCTGAAGTACGCAACGAGACCACGAAAGTTAGTGCGAAGCTGCGGCCGCCGGCTTAATTGGCATTAGTAGTCGATCGATCCCATGAATTACTCCATTGCATGCCACCATATCGACATGAAGTAGCTTCGCGCCGTCAACTCTCAACTCGGCGGTGTTGTCAATCATAAGTTCGCCGCCGTATACGGTCGGCGTCTTGCAACGGCCCCTTAAATCACACGACGTTATCTTGCCCAAAACGACGTGGTATCCGAGCACATCCGACAGAATCCCCGCACTTTCGGCGTTAAGCAGGTGATCGAACGTTTCGGCCGGCAGGTAGGCGAATGAGATGTCAACCGGCGCAAAGAGCGTTAATGTTTCTTGCGATCTTAGCCGTGCTTCCAAAGGAGAGCCTTCCAGCAGGCGCGTGAAGGTTTGAAAGATCCCGCTCTTGATGGCGGTATCCATAACATTCAGCATCTGCATGTGGAGACCTCCTATGAAAGCACGGCAACCGGTCCGACAACTCTCCAAAGCGTAGTCGAAGACGCGCTCGTCTTCGACGGCATTTGCACCTAGGCTTATTAAGTATTTTTACTCACAACAGAAGCGCTGAATAGGTCGGGGTTTCACCGCCGGTTTCGGTAAGTATGTCGAATCAGATCGTTCAATATTTTGAAGATCGATCCGAAACCCGAAATTTTTCGGGCTTCAGATACTCATCAAAGAGACTTTGAGCATGGGACCACCGAAAAAAGGTTGTGGGTATTTACACGGATCAGCAGTGCTAAGCAATTGAAAGCATCATTCAAGCTCGCTCGTTCGATCAAAATGTATATTCGCAAACGTCTTCGAGGCATCATGGCAACTGGAATGCGATGCGATGTCGTTCTAACACGGGGACGCAGCCGTGAGTGTTGTCACTCACCACGGAGTCTTCGATGTAAGTGGTTACACGCATATCACTTACTGACTCTATTCGTTGAGATTTCCTACCGGAATTGAGCTTGCCTGTACTTGTTTGGCACCGCTCGACTCAAGCGGGCTTGAACGGTGCCCAGTCAATCGCCATTCAGACACATTGTGAATCACTAACCGAAATCTTCGGTTGAAGTTGATCTGTTCAGTTTCCGCATTCAACTGCCAGTTGGAATGCCTGAGGCTACGTCTGCCTAAAACAAACAAAGTAATGCCGAACCCAGATTCGGTTTCGCCCCGCTCTTTAATCAATAAAGTCCCATTCTGAAGGAGGCAAGATGAAAGAGTTTACCAAGTTGTTGATCGTCGGGCTGGTCATTCTAGCGCTCCAGGTTGTCAGTATGGCCCAGTCGTCGACGCACGGATCGTTGACAGGAACAATTACCGATCAGCAGGGTGCCGTCGTGTCAGGTGCGAATGTCACTCTTACCAGCACCATCGCCGGTGCCGATCGTACTGCGATCACCGACAGTAATGGACATTTCGACTTCCAATCATTACTGCCAGGCACATACTCGATCTCAGTCGAGGCGCAGGGCTTCAAGAAGGCTATTGCCCGTGAGATCGTCGTGTCTGTGGCTCAAAACACACAAGTAAGTGTTCAGTTAGACATTGGATTAGCGAATGAGACGGTGACGGTCACTGCTTCACAGGAGGTACTCAATACAGCGAGTGCTTCGCTCACGAGTACGGTTAACACCAGGCAAGTCGTTGACCTTCCACTAGGAAATCGTAATCCGCTGCAACTTGCGGGACTTCAGGCTGGCATAGCCGTAGTCGGAGATAACGTGCGCGGATCATCCATTGCCGGCCTTCGTCAGACTGCGACCAACGTGACGCAGGATGGCATTAATGCGATGGACAATTTCGTAAAGACGAGTTCGCTCTTTGCGATCAGCACTCCATCGTTAAATTCAACGGCGGAGTTCAGCATCACTACAGGAACCACTGGATCTGATGCCGGCAGAGGCGTCGCGCAGGTGACTTTGGTAACGAAGTCGGGAACCAGTGACTTTCATGGCGGGGCGTTTTACATGAACCGCAACGATTACTTTCAGGCGAACAGTTTCTTTAACAACGCGCTGGGCACGGACCGTCCCAGACAAAACCAGCACTTCTTTGGGTTCGATATCGGCGGCCCGATATACGTGCCGTGGTTCGGTGAGGGCGGTCCAACTCACTGGGAAGGAAGAGACAAGGCCACATTCTTTTTTGCCTACGAAGGTTTCCGCGACAATTTTTCCGTCACACGCAACCGAACGGTTCTGACAGAAACAGCTCGGCAAGGAATTTTCCGCTACTCTCGAATCGGTTGTGAACCTGCCGGTTCCGCCGCCTGTGTGCAAACCGTAAATCTGCTCGCGATAGGCACGCAGAACACGTTGAACCCGCTTACGATGGCTATTCTGAATACCATTCCAGCGCCAAACAATTCGGACGTCGGCGATGGATTCAACCTGGGAGGATTTCGCTACAACGTTACCGGCGTTAGCAACAACGACAAGTTCGTCGGTCGCTACGATCATCAGATGGTGACTGACACGCGTCTCGGATCGCACAAGTTAGAGTTCGTACTCAACTACTTCAAGAACATCTTGTCGCCTGACACGTTCAACGGTCTCGAGGGGCCATTCCCTGGCCTGGTTAACTCCACTCAGGGTGGACCTCGCTGGCTCGTTACTGGCGCACTGGTTTCCAGCTTCGGCAGCAGTGTGACGAACGTCTTCCGTGTAGGAAAACAATGGGCGCCTGTTGGGTTCCTGCTGGAAAGGAATCCTTCCGAACCGTTCATTAATTTTCAAGGGATTACGGATCCTTATGCGGGCGGAAATTTCCAGTCGCAGGGGCGCGACACGCAGGTTTGGAACATCAAAAACGACCTGACCTGGTCCAGGGGCAACCACATCTTCAAAATGGGCGGCGACTATCAACAAGTCTTTGCCACCACCTTTAATGATGTGGGCACAAACCAGATTATCAATCTTGGAACACCGTCACATAATTCGGGCGGCATTGACGATTCAGAGTTCCCCAACTCAAACTCAACCATAAGAGCAAACGCGCGGTCCATTTTTGCGAACCTGGTCGGAAACCTGAATAGTTCGTCGGCTACGGTAAATGTCGAAACTCCGACGTCGGGATTCGTCCTTGGCGCCACCCGCTCCAGGTTGTTCAGGCAAAGGGACCTCGCACTGTATATTCAGGATCAATGGCGCGCACGCAGTAATTTAACGCTCAATCTCGGCGTGCGTTGGGACTACATGGGCGTGCCCACGATTCCGAACGGCCTCGCGATCCAACTTAGTAACCATCGTGACATCTTCGGCGTATCAGGTTTTGGAAACCTGTTTAATCCAACTGCTCCGGCCGGTGCGGCGCCAGCTATCGGAACACTCGATTTCGTCAGCGGCGACACTGGCAGAGGGTTGTACAACAACGATTGGAACAACTTCGCACCGTTCGTCGGATTCGCCTGGTCTCCGGAGTTCAACGGCGGATTGGGAAGATGGATTTTCGGTGAGCCCGGGAAGAGCTCAATTCGAGGCGGCTACTCGATCAGCTA
>DATEDU010000023.1:0-8542 GCA_035281525.1 Pyrinomonadaceae bacterium
AAACAACTCAGGTAACTATCTCGCCGACCTCTTGACGCGCGGGAGCCGCTTCGGTTTCGCCGAGACCAGCACGCAACCTTTCGCGCGCACCCGCTACCGTAATTTCGAGGTCTATTTTGGTGACACCTGGAAGGTCCGCCCCAATCTGACACTCGAACTCGGGGCACGCTACTCCTACTTCCCCGAACCATATGACGCCGACGACCGAATGTCGTCTTTCGACATCCGGCTATATAATCCGGCGCGGCCAGCAAGCGATTTCTGCAACGGCATTGTCGTCGTACCTGGTACTAACCCCTGCGCCGACTTGCCCGGCACGAGCACACCTACTGAGGGTGTCAACCGGGCGTTGCGCGCGAACGACAAGAACGCCCTTGCGCCACGCCTCGGCATCGCGTGGGATCCGTGGGGTGATGGTAAAACAGCAATCCGCGCGGGCATCGGGCAGTTCTTCCAGCGCGAGCGCGTGAGCATCGCGATAGGAATGAATGCGAACGCACCCTTTGCTTTGGCCGTCGGGGGCACGCGCACTCTCGACGGCACCTTCACGATCGATGGTCCTCCGGGTGGCGCACCATCGCGCTCGACCAACCCGGAGGCTCTGCTACCCAACTCGTGGCAGTGGAACCTGACCGTTGATCGCGAACTCTGGAAGGATGCGGTGATTGAGGTTGGCTACGTCGGCAACCGCGCGCTGCATCAGTTAATCAGCAAGGACGTCAACCAGGTGCTGCCGCAGAACCGCGTTGCGGCGGCGTTTTGTGGTGGTTCTGCCGGCTGTGTAAACGCCCTCCGGCCTGCACCCAACTTTGGCTTCATCGCCGGCTTCGAGCGCTCGGGTTCTGCTAACTACCACTCGCTTCAAACGATGTTCAAGACCCGCCTCTTTGGGAAGTCGCAAATCCAGGTTGCCTACACATGGTCGCACTCCATTGGCGACGCGGCGCTCGACGACTCCAGTGGTGGCGCCAGCGCCAACACGCGCACCGACACTTATGACGGTACGATCGACTACGGGAACACGGGGATCAATCGCCCGCATATTTTCGTGGTGAACTCTGTCATCTATTTGCCGGAGCTAAAGCAGTCGAATGGGTTCGTCCGATCCGCTCTTGGGGGTTGGGAGTTCGCGACGATCTACACCACGAGCTCCGGCTCTTCAATCACGCCGCGGATCGTCAACGGGACCATCTCCAACCTGCAATCAGGTGGGCTGGCTGGGACCGGTACCTCCCAAGCGAACGTGCGTCCGAACAGGGTACCGGGCGTCCCATGCACCATTGATACCGGTGAGCCTTTCCAGATCATCAATCCGGCGGCCTTCACGTTGGTCGGGGCGGTGATCGGCGAGCCCGGCGACGCATCGCGCGGCTCGTGCCTGGGTCCCGGAATTAACAACGTGGACTTGTCCTTCTACAAGAACTTCACGCCAAGTTGGCTGAGGAGGCCATTCGGTGAGGGTGCGCGGGTGCAACTCCGATTGGAGATGTTCAATGCTTTCAACCACGCCCAATTCAGAGCTGATAGCCTCCAGAACAACATGTTCCTTAACGCTGGCGGCAACCCAGTTGTTTGCGGTGATGCTCCGTGCAGCCCGACCAACCGCGTAATTACAGGCTTTGTTCGGAACGGTGGTTTTGGGCAATCGGGCACGACGCGCGGACCGCGCGAAATTCAGTATGCTTTGAAGCTAATCTTTTAGACATAACTTCAATTCTGTGCAGTGAAGGGGGGCAAAGCTTGACGTTCGGCTTTGCCCTCCTGCTATTATCGGCTGCGACGAATTTTCTCCCCGTAACGAAGAATCTGTCCCAGGCTCTAATCGATGGACATGCCTGTAAGGAAGTTCCTGCCCGTCGTCCTGTTACTCTTTGCCCTGTGCCTGCCGGCACGAGCGAGCCAGACTCGAAGAACGGACACGCGACCTCGACCGGCCGAGGACAAACTTGCGCGCCATCTTAGCGCTGCCGAGACCTACCAACTCTCTGGCGACCTGGAACGCGCGGGCCAGGAAAACCGCGCCATCGTCGCTATCGCACTCGCGCGGCTCGGTGCCATCGCCATACGCGAAAGGCAGCTGCAACGCGCTGTGGAACTGCTTGGCGACTCGTTAGCCATGCGCGACGACTCGGATGCGCGCACAGACATGGCTATCGCATACATGCGCCTGCGAGAAATCGAGAGAGCAATAACCGAAGCGGAAGCTGCTTTAAAACTCAACAGCAAAAACTCACGTGCTCACCACGTCCTGGGGAAGCTGCTGTATATGAAAGGAAGATATGCAGATGCGCAGCCAGAACTGGAGCGGGCCATTGTTCTCGAGCCGGACCTCGACGCCGCTTATACGCTGGGCATGACTTATTTGCGGCTCAAGCAAATTGAGCGCGCTAAATTGGTGTTTGAGGAGATGCAGGCAGCTCTGGCCAACAGCGCCAACGCGCACCTTCTATTTGGCCGCGCTTATGAAGAGACTGGTTTCTCCGCCGAAGCTGAGCGAGAGTTTAAGAAGGCACTAGCCATTGATGACAAAACCCCGCGAGCGCATTTTTACCTTGGCTACGTAATTCTCCAGCACGGTGGCAGCGAACGCTTGTCCCAGGCACGCGAGGAATTCGAGCGCGAAGTGCAATTAGATCCACGGAGTGTTTATTCAAACTTTTTCCTTGGAGTTTTGGCGGCCGCCGCAAACGATCACAGCAAGGCGATACGTCACTTGCTGGAAACTACACGTCTCAGTCCGCAATTTGGTGAGGCTTATTTGTTTCTCGGACAATCTCAAGCTGAGCTCGGAGACGCGAACGCCGAAAAAAGTTTGCGCCGGGCCATCGAGTTGACCACCGACGTCTCTCACAACGGTTACCAGATCAAGAAAGCGCACTTTAATCTGGGCCGAATTTTGCTCAAAGCCGGTCGGCGGGCCGAGGCCGAGAAACATCTGGACATCGCCAAAGACCTGCAGGGAAAATCGCTGGAAAGTTCACGGCAGGAACTTAGTGAAGTTCTCGGTCAAGTAGCACGATCGACGAACGAATTAACTGCACCCAGTCAGATTGCGGGCACAATTTCCAACCGGTCGGAAGAAGGGAAGGAAAACGGTGGAGGCAGCTCTGAGGCGGTGCTGTTGATTGAAGAATCATCGCTCGATGCGGAACAAGCCGCCAGGCATAAAAAACTTAAGGAGATGCTGACTGAGATTCTGGCCCAGGCCTTTCATAATCTGGGCGTCAGCGCCGCGCAACAAAGCCAGTTTGCAGTTAGTCTTGAGCAGTTTGCCAAAGCTGCTCAGTGGAAGGCCGATCTCGCCGGCCTTGATCGCAATTGGGGAATTGTCAGCTTCCGTGCTGAGCAGTACGAGACCGCAATTCCGGCGCTTTCGCGGCACGTCAAAGTTCATCCCGATGATGCTCTGCCAAGAAGAATGCTGGGCGTGAGTTACTACCTAACGCAGGCTTACCCACGGGTCGTGGACACGCTGAAACCTCTGGGTCCTAAGATCACCACGGATCCGGAATTGGCGTATATCTATGGAGTCAGCTTGGTCCAACTCGCAGAGCACAAGCAGGCAGGCAGCCTGTTTGAAAGTCTCTCTGCGCAAAACCCCAAGAGTGCTCAAACGCACTTTTATGCCGCGCAGGGTTTTGCCATGCTCGAAAACTTCGAGCGGGCCATTAAAGAATTTCGTAGTGCAGCGGATTTAGATCCTAAGATGCAGCAAGTTCACTACCACGCAGGGCAGAGTCTGATTCGACTGAACCGACTCGGCGAAGCCGAACGAGAGTTTCGCGCAGAGTTGCTGCTGAATCCTGCAGATGTCGTCGCCAAATACCATCTAGCCTACGTTCTACTCGAACAGAAGCAACAGATTCCGAACGCTCTGACTCTTCTGCGAGAAGCGGTGGCGGCTCGGCCAGACTACGCCGACGCTCAGTACCAATTGGGGAAGGCCCTGATCGACATGGGTGAGGTGAGTCAGGCGATCGAACATCTGGAAATTGCGGCGCGCGCTGAACCGTCCAAAGACTACATTCATTATCAGCTCAGCATCGCTTACCGGCGGGCTTCGCGCGAGGCCGATGCCGATCGTGAACTTGAGCTCTATAAGTCGTTAAAAGCTTCCAAGAGAAAACGTGAATTACCAGTTAACATGGGGGCCAAGCCGCAATGATCCTTAGACCTTCCGTTGGCACGCGACTCGTGCTGATTTGGCTGCTGGTCCTGGGGATTATTCAAATTGCGATTGGCCAGAACAATCCTACTCAAGCCATAGACTTCGCGCGCATCGAAACGAGCATCGAGCAGGGAAAACTGAAGGAAGTGGAAAAGCCTCTGCTCGATTACGCCATCGCCCACCCCAGGGACGTCAGAGCCCTGGAGCTTCTCGGCCAGGTTCGCTATCAACAGCGTCGATTTGAGGAAGCTCAGTCTCTCTATCAGCGCGTGCTGGCGCTCGAACCGACGCGAATTAGACCTAAGATTAATCTCGCTCGGCTTATTTACGAACTGGGCGATCATGATCGCGCCCGCCTGCTTTTGGGAGAAATGGCTGCCAATTCCAGAGGCACGGTAAGTCAACGAGTGGATCTAGCCAGAGCCCTGGTGCTAGTTGGCGAATTCCAGAAAGCATTGGAGGTTGCTGACAAGCTTCCAATCGTTGTCAAGAATGGAGCTGCGTTGCCCTTAAGGGCCGCGAGCTATTTGGGGCTCGGCGGACGGCAAAAATTAATGGACTTAATGCCACTGATTCGCAGACAGGCCGTCTCAAATTCCGAGGTTGCTGCCGAATGCGCCACGATTTTTCAGAAAGCAGAAATGTCGGAGGAAGCATTTGTTCTATTGCGATCAGCACTGGCACGCGCCCCAAACAATTCCGACTTACTGATCATGCTGGCCCAGATGGAAACCAGCGCGGGGAATTTTGCCGAAGCCCGGCGACATCTTAATCGAGCGGCTAAACTGAAACCGGAATCAGCGGATACCCTCTATTCCTTTGGTATACTCGAGAGTGCGGAAGGAAATCATGACGCGGCAGTATCTAATCTAAAACAGGCACGTGGTTTGGCTCCTCATTCACCAACCATCCTGGCCCAGCTCGTACTAAACGCGATGCGCGCTAATCAACCTCGGCTGGCTGTCGAGGCCGCGAACGACTTGGTGCAGCTGAAGCCTGATGACGCCGAGTATCTGTATTTGTTGGGCGCAGCTTCTTTGCAGAACGGAAGCCTTGCTTCTGCTCAAAGCGCTCTGGAGCGCTATAAGCAGCAGCGTCCAAATGATCCTCGTGGTTGTCTGGCGTTGGGGATCACTTTCGCCCGACAGCCCGGTCAGCAGCAGAAGGCCAAAGCGGAGTTTGAAGAATGTTTGAAATTGGATCCAACGAACGTAGAGCCAAAGTATCAACTTGGTTTGATACTCAAAGCTGCGGGTGAGCTAACGAAGGCAATTCAGATGTTTGAAGACGTCACGACGAGTGCCTCCCAGCATGCAAATGCGTTTCGTGACCTGGGCGGCCTTTATCTGCAGACCGGCGCCGAGACGAAAGCGCGCGCGGTGCTGGAACGGTCTGTGGCACTAAATCCTAAAGACGCGGAGACCCATTTCCTCCTCAGTCGACTCTACAGCCTAATTGGTGAAAGCGTTCTGGCGCGGCAACATTTCGGCATATTCCAGAAACTAAAAGCTCAAAAGTAGAACCTGTCTCAATTATGACCATCTGGCAAGTCATGTCAGCTATCGTCCTAGGCCTGTTTAGCTGGGGAGTTGGCCGGACCGGTTTCGTGCAAGGAAACAACAATGACTGTACCGCTCGAAAAATTCCTCAACTGGTTGATGTAACCACAAGATCCGGAGTTCGGTTTGTTCATACCTCGGCGCCGGAAAAGAAGTATATCGTTGAGTCAATGAGTGGCGGCGTGTTGCTTGTTGATTACGACCGCGATGGGTGGCAGGACATTTATTTTACTAATGCGCCGACAGTTGAGATGGCTCTTAAAGGACAAAAAGCCCGGAGCCAGTTCTACCGAAATAATCGTGACGGGACATTTACCGATGTGACAGATAAAACCGGCTTGGGTTATCCAGGCTTTGCGATGGGCGGTGCAGTGGGCGACTACAACAATGACGGCTGGCCGGATATTTATGTGACCTGTCTCGGCGGAAATGTGCTCTATCGAAACAACGGCAATGGCACATTTTCCGACGTTACAAAGACTGCGGGCGTGGTAGAGGGCCGCTGGTCTGCCGGCGCGGCGTTTGGCGACTACGATGGTGATGGTTTCCTAGACCTATTGGTAGCGAATTACGTGGATTTCAAATTTACCGATCTTCCAGGCTTTGGTTCCAGTCCGACTTGCAAGTTTCGCGGAATTGACGTGCAGTGTGGTCCGCGCGGCCTTAAGGGCGCAGGTGACAGCTTGTTCCGCAACAACGGTGACGGTACCTTCACGGATGTGACTAAACAAACTGGCACCCTTGACGCTGATGGCTATTATGGACTCGGGGTGATTTGGTCTGATTTCAACAACCGAGGACGCCTCGATGCGTACGTGGCCAACGACTCGACACCAAATTTCTTGTATCGCAACGACGCTCCCAACGTATTTGCCGAGATTGGATTGGAGTCGGGTACAGCGGTGAGTGGCGATGGCTCGGAACAAGGGAGCATGGGGATTGCCATCGGAGACTATCTGCATACCGGTCGCTTCGCCATCTTCGTCACCAACTTCGCCGAGGAATACAACACGCTTTATCGAAACGAAGGGAACTACGATTTCACCGATGTTTCGATGGCCGCTAATGTAGCGCAGGTTTCACGCCCGTATGTTGGTTGGGGAACAGGGTTCTTCGATCTCGACAACGACGGCTGGCTCGATCTGCTGGTCGTAAACGGCCATGTCTATCCGCAGATAGACACATTGCCTTCCGGCGCGCGCTACCGCCAGCCCAAGCTATTACACATGAACCAGGCAAATGGAACTTTTTGCGATGCCAGTCGCCAAGCCGGAGCCGCACTCTCGGCGCCACGCGCTTCACGCGGAGCAGCGTTTGGCGATCTGGATAACGACGGCCATGTGGACATAGTTGTAAATGATCTTGACGGCCCACCGATGATTCTTCGTAACGAGGGTGGCGATGCTAATCACTGGGTGACGCTGGAACTGGCCACGACCCAGGCGAATCGACTTGCGATCGGGGCCCGTGTAAAGATCGTGACCGGTGATCTGGTTCAAATGGAAGAAGTACGAAGTGGCGGAAGCTATCTTTCGCAGAACGACTTGCGCATTCATTTTGGGCTCGGTAAATACACAAACATCGACCTCATCGAAATCCGTTGGCCTTCAGGAAAAACCGAAGTGATCAAAGGCCTGACCGCAGACAAGTTTTATTCAATTCTGGAAGGGCAAGGCGTCGTTACCACAGAGATCTTTAAGACATCGCTCAAAGCAACGAAATGATCAAAATGCCGCTGGGTAGCGTTCCAATTGTTGCGGCCGAAGGACGAAAGAAGCCATAATGCTGAGCAGAAACAGCCAGGTATATTTCAACAAATCTTAATGGAGGGAGAGCGGATATGAGCAAACGTCTGTTCCTCGCGGCAGTTCTAATTATCACCGCGACGTTATCTTCTGTAGTCGCTCAGGAACACGGGCCGCCTTCTGGCGGACCCGACAGGAATCTGAGGGACGAGGCATCCCCCATTAAAGGTCGATCTAATGAGATGGAGCGCGTTAAAAGAGACGCTGAAAAGCGTGAAAGCCGTGCAAGCCGTGAAAGCAGTCCCGCCTCGAACTTTGCCGAGATTAAGGAGGACTTCGAGCGTATTCAAATAATCAACGCCGATGTCCTGCAACCGAGTGCGTCGAGCGGAACGCCGGATTATCAAGTCATTTCCGATTCGGCCGCGGAACTTAAGAAACGCGCGATTCGACTCAAATCAAATTTGTTTCCGCCGCAGTCCGGAAAGAAATCAAAAGAAGCATCAAAAGATTCTGGGCCAGGCTTTGAAGATCAAGCGCTTAAGTCGTTGCTCACTTCATTGGACAACTCAATTGCCAGCTTCACTCATAGCCCGATTTTTCAGAATTCCAAGGTAGTAAACCCTGAAGACTCAACCAACGCTCAAAAGGAGCTTGAGAACATCATCAAACTCAGCGCCAGGATCGAATTGGAAGGGGAGAGGATCAAGAAGTCCAACTGACCTGGAAGAGATGAATTGCCTGACCCAGGCAAAACGAGTCCACTGGCTAATGGAATGAAAAAAGGTCGTGTCGCTCGAACACACGCCAATGGCATCGAACTCTACCAATTGATCCCTCGCGCTCGTTCTGCCTCACAGTTTTTTGGCATTGTCGGCTTTCTCATCTGTGCGCTCGTCGGTCACTGCCCCACATTCGCCAAGAAGCCCGCGATTTCATTCGCAGACTTATCCGCATCCAGCGGTCTAACGGTCTCCCATGTTTCCACTCCCGAAAAACGTTACATTGTCGAATCAATGAGCGGAGGTGCAGCCCTGTTTGATTGTGACGAAGACGGATACCTCGACTTG
>DATEDU010000024.1:0-5384 GCA_035281525.1 Pyrinomonadaceae bacterium
CAAAGATGAAGTCTTGTTTCTCGCGGGCGAAGAAGCTCACGGCCTTTTCGTCATCGTCAGTGGTTCGGTGCGGGCCTTCCGCGAAAGTCTTGATGGTCGCGAACAAATAATTCACGTCGAACGCGCGGGCGCAACCGTAGCCGAAGTACCTGTGTTCGATGATGGCACGTACCCTTCGACCGTCGCGGCGGAAGAAGACACCGATACATTGTTTATCGATAAGCGAGACATACGGCAATTGTGTTTACAGCACCCCGAGATTCCGTTGGCCGCTGTCAGAGTTCTCGCTTCACGTCTGCGCCGTTGCGCTGAGTTGGTTGAGGCGCTGTCACTCAAGGACGTAGGGCAAAGGGTTGCGCGGTTTCTCGTGTCCGAAGCGCGACGACATGGTGAAGCTACAGATGACGGAATCTGCCTTACTCTGACTCAGACAAATCAGCAAATCGCCGCGCGCGTTGGGTCTGTACGCGAAGTTATTTCTCGTGCTCTTTCCCGTCTTCAGCACGACGGGCTGATAGTGCTTCAAGACCGCAAACTAACGATCCCCGATATTGAAGCTCTGTCCTCATTCGCGGATCAGAACTGATCCTTCCTCACTAATTTCTAATTTCGTGACTTAAGTCACAGTCGATATCCGCGACTCTGCTTAACATTCTCAGTTAACTCGAAGTGTATTCGAACGTGTCTATGACAACGCCGGGCGAAGGAATGAAGACGCAGAAGATGCCGGGTCATTGGGTGCTCGCGCGACTTGGCAAACGTGTGCTGCGACCGGGAGGAATGGAACTAACTCGCCGGATGCTGAAGGCACTGCAAATCTCTACGAAAGATGACGTAGTGGAATTTGCTCCAGGCATGGGCATCACGGCGCAGCTAACACTGCGAATATCTCCAGCCTCCTATACCGCGGTCGAACGAGACGAGGCTGCTGCGAAGATAGTGCGCGGCTATCTCAACGGAGACAGTCAAAAATGTATTGTCGGCAGTGCGACTGATACACGGCTGCCTTCTGAATCGGCGAGTGTGGTCTATGGTGAAGCCATGCTCACCATGCAGCCCGCGGAGACGAAGCGTGAAATCATCCACGAAGCACACAGGCTACTTAAGAAAAACGGCCGTTACGGCATTCATGAAATGTGCTTGCTCGCGAAGGACTTGAGCGATGAAACGAGGAAGAAGACAGAACGCGAACTTACGGGTGTGGTCCACCATGGAGTGCGCCCGCTGACAATTAACGAGTGGTGCTCGTTGCTGGAATCTGAAGGGTTTACAATTCAGTCGGTTAATGACGCTCCGATGAGTTTGCTGGAGCCCGGCAGATTGATCCGCGATGAAGGAGTGTTCGGCGCGTTACGATTTTTCTCAAATGTACTGCGAGACTCCGAAGCGCGCCGTCGCGTACTGGAAATGAGATCGACGTTTCGGCGTAATCGCAAGAACCTTGGTGCGGTCGCGATCATGGCGATCAAAAAATGAATATGAGCAATGAACAACCTGAAGTCGTTATGCAACTGAGCGACATGTTGCAGTATCAAGCTGGGGCGGTGGTAAGCCGCGTGCTGATGAAGAACAAAGGTGGCACAGTCACCCTATTCGCTTTCAGCAAGGGTGAAGGTCTAAGCGAGCATACCGCGCCATTCGACGCTCTCGTCCAGGTTATTGATGGCGAAGCGGAGATCGGAATCGCACCAGTTAAAGGAGAGACTCAGACTGACGCCGCCCTGGAGAAGTTTCGCGTGCAGGCCGGCGAGATAATCACCTTACCGGCGAATCGCGCTCACGCAGTCGCCGCCACAACAGATTTTAAGATGCTATTGACAATGATCCGCGCCTGATATGAGGAAATGACTTGCCGATCATAATAGGCAACAAACCTGACAGCGATTTTAGTGATCCGATTGGAATGCTCGAAGATTGCCACCGGCGCATCGAAAAGTTTCTGAACGTGTTACTGACTCTTGCCGACAAAGCTCAAGCCAACCCGCTTACTGATGGGCAGCGCGCTGCGGTCGAAACTTCCCTTCGTTACTTCCGGGAAGGCGCGCCTAAACACACTGCGGATGAGGAAGAATCGCTGTTTCCTCGCATGCGCGCCTCGCAACACCACGAGGCAAAAGACATACTGTCCGATCTTGATCACCTTCACACAGATCACGTTACGGCCGATCAGAATCATAGAGCGGTCGATGAACTGTTTCGTCGATGGTTGGCAGACGGCTTTCTTTCGGCGCCCGAGTTTATGCGCCTCACCTCGTTGCTTCATTCGGTACGGGATACCTACGCCCGGCACATAAAAGAAGAAGAAACTCAGATTTTTCCGAACGCCGCGAGGATTCTCACACCAACAGATCTAAAAGCCGTTGGCTTGGAAATGGCAAAACGAAGAAGGTTGTAAAATTTCGGGTTGACTTACTTAAGCTGCCTTGCAAGAAGAGTTAGTTAAGCACTTCGGATGCTGCCGCCGCACCTTTGCCGCACCTTTGGACCAAGAAAAGAAAGCCTTCTTTGATATTTCCGTTTTAATAACGGCTGTAAGACTCAT
Organism: Pyrinomonadaceae bacterium; assembly: GCA_035281525.1. Taxonomy (GTDB): domain Bacteria; phylum Acidobacteriota; class Blastocatellia; order Pyrinomonadales; family Pyrinomonadaceae; genus PSRF01. The sequence goes on from DATEDU010000024.1 coordinate 2,543, forward strand.
TGCATTGACAGAGTTCTTCATATCCGTAAAATGCTTCGCAATCGGGTTATGGTGGCTGGGGTGAGGACAGTGACCCTGAAAGCTCAATGCTTTCGCCCAACCTTCAGAGGCCGGTCCAAACCGGCCTTTCGGTTTTTAGAACGAGTCCATGACTCAACTGTCTGGCAAAAACATCCGCCAGGCAAAAGTCTTGGCAACGCGCCTTTCCGAAAGAGTTACGACGGTACAGCGATTTCACGCAGAAGCTTGTACCGATCGTACGGTGGATAGCGAATACCGAGATCCAATCGTGTGCTGTGATTCAGGACTCCGCGGGCGTTCGAATAGGCGCGGAATCCCCACTCGCCGTGATATTTCCCTATGCCTGACTCGCCAATTCCGCCGAATGGCAAATCATGAATGAGCGGTTGGACCGTGCAGTCGTTGATCGCCGCGGCCCCGGATGTCGTCAAATTCACAATCTGTTCCGTTACATCTGAATCCTCAGAGAATATATAGACGCCTAGGGGACTTGGGCGTGCGTTAACGAACTCGATTACTCGCTGTATGCTATCAACCTCCAATACCGGCAGGATTGGACCAAAAATTTCTTCCTGCATCACGGGAGAGTCCGGCGACACATTCACCAAAATGGTTGGCGCTTGCCAGTTAAACCGATCCTTTCGATCAACTCTTGCCGCAAATAAGCAAGGGACTCCGAGATGGAATGTGCGGAGCGCCGACTGAGGTGCGTGTCGAGAACATGTTCCACCTTTTCATTTCAACCGAAAGCTCCGAGCAATAGAGTTCATCTGCTCGCGAAGAGCTGGGAGTCTGTCTTGCGCGACTGTGAATCGAAGCGCGTAGAAAGTCCGCCTATCAACCTGGAGATAATAGATCCGGCCCGCTATCACCTTACCAGCATCAGCGTATTCATAAGAAAAAGTTGCTCCGCTAAGATTGCCGCCGAAAAACTCACCTTTGCAGCCGTCACAGATCACGTAGCCCGGCAGATGTTGCAGTCTCAACTTTTCGTCTGATTGAAATAGATCAGCCGGGCCAGCATCGGAATCAACCAATATTCTGCTCAGGCGTAAATAGCCGTTTAGCTCGTCAGTTCCGTATACAAATTCCGGGTGCTCATGAACGTCGAGTCGTGAAACGACGCGCCATGTTGCCGAGGGAAACTCGATCACGTATTCCACACCATCTCTACTGAACGTCCAGCCTTGGCCTGGCGCAGTAAGAGCACTGAAGCAAACGACCATTACCGCTATTAGAACTTTCACGGGACTCCTCCCTCACCGGATTAACTGTCGTAGACAATCACCTCTATTCCGACCGGCATTAACCCACTCAGCTCTTTTGCTGCGAACATCGGTACCCGAATACAGCCATGACTGGCCGGCTGAGCCGGCACTGAAAAGCTGCCATGAACTGCTACTCCGTTAACGATGTAGCTTGGGTAGTACATCAGGCCGAGAGAGCTTAAGCGCCAACCATTGATCTTGCGCCGCACTTGGAAAGTACCTCTCGGCGTATGCGCCCGATGGACCTGCCCATGATCAACATAACGTCGCTCGTTGCCGCTGGACACGGGCAGAATGCGGCTGACACTTCCAGTCTCATCGATAACGAAGAGCACTTGGCGAGTGAGATCGATTTCGATATGCGCATAACCGCCATAACGCGGTTGGGGGCGGCTCGCTTTCTGCAACGCTTCAAGTTCCGTCCGCGTGAGATTGCCGGTTCGTGGCCGCCCCTCAACTTTCTGAAAAGCGATCAGAGCGTGTCGCGAATCCGAGTCGAATTTTCCGTCAACGGGACCGGCCCAATACCCGAGATCCCAAAGACGTTGTTCGGCCCGGCGTCTTTCCTCAATTCCTATATCCTGACGTCCAGATTTAACGCTTGTCCGAGCAAACGTAAAAACGCCAGTTCCGAAGACCATGGAAAAGAGCAAAAGGACCGTCCAAAAAGAACGCGAGCCTCCATCTAATTTTCTAACCCGCGACAGCATCGACCATCTCCGGTAAAACGGCCGAGCGGAACCGCAGAAGAGTCGTAGTCCCATCATCTGATTTGATGGCCAGCGCCGCATCAGCCCCTTCATCTGTTTGCTCGAGACTGACCGCCGTAGGATGAGTAATCGAATGCGTAATGTGATCGTTAGGCTTGGCACCCGTCATGATTATGATAGTGTTGCCTTCTACTTCGTCCCATTCATCGGTAATGCCTTCGAGTGCCAGTTCTCGCTGCTCAACTTGCGCGCCTATTTCCGGTCCGAATATCTCGAGGTTTACGAGCCAACCTTCGTGCTTACGACTAAAGCTATCGAAAAATCCTGTCCATTCATTTTTGGAAATTTCTTTCGTCTGCATAACTGAACCTTCCTTTCAAATGCCGCTGGGAAATGTCTCCGCTACTTCGCCCGTCTTCCATTGCACTGTGCGCTCCAGCGGTTCGACCGCACGCGTCTCATCGAAGTGGAGTACTGCATCAAACTGCTCAGAGAGTCGCGCATCAAAGTAATGACTAGCCCTCTCGGTTTCGGGTCGATAGATAACGCCGATCGCGCGCTCAAGGAGTGGGCCATGCAGAGCCTGAGCGGCGTGACTTTCATCGCGCAAATTCAACAGAAAGCGCGGAAGCTTCACTTCGTGAAATAGCGTTTCATAACTGATCGGCAGTGCTGGGCGCACTCGTTTACGCTCGGCTGGATAACCCCAGTTTGATGCTGCGGTCACAGTACCTTCATAAGTTGTTTGACCGATTAGAACTGCGTCACGGCCATGCCGCTCGCGTACGAGTTGTCCTACGTTCCACTCGCTCTCTCTGTGCATGTAGGTCGCGCGCGCATCAC
>DATEDU010000025.1:0-2188 GCA_035281525.1 Pyrinomonadaceae bacterium
AGCGCTGAAAACCTGAGAACAGGCAATGTCTGGCGCTGGTTTATGCGCAATCGTGAGATCCCACGGGCCATGCGGCTAGCCGGCTTCCGCAAGGCCCGCCGCGCACGACAAAATATGAAGAAGGTTCAATTGCAAGCGCCGCTCATCGAGCCACAACTTCAAAGCTTGTTTCCTGCAAGTCTTCCGAATTAGGACCAACCATGACCTTGAAGGTACCAGGCTCGACCACGAACCGCATCTCACGATTGTAAAAACCTAAATGCTCAGGCTTCAGTGTGAACTGAACGCTTCGCTTTTCTCCCGACCGCAATGTTATTCGCTGAAAGCCTTTTAACTCCTTGACCGGCCGCGTTACGCTCGAGGCATCATCTCTGATGTAAAGTTGCACGACCTCGTCACCGGTGCGTTGGCCAATGTTCTCCACTTCCACATCGACTGTTAATTGCCCATTAGGCGATATGCTCGTAGCGCTTAATCGCGGTGGTCCAAATTTGAATTGTGTGTAACTGAGTCCATAGCCAAACGGGTAAAGCGGCGTCACAGGTACATCGAGGTACTTAGACGTGTATTTTTGATCCGTCGGCGGCCGGCCCGTACTTTTATGGTTGTAGTAGATCGGCACCTGCCCCAGTGTGCGCGGAAACGTGACCGGCAACTTTCCGCCCGGGTTGACGTCGCCGAAGAGCACGTCAGCGATCGCCGGACCAGCCTGCGTTCCGGCAAACCATGTTTCCAGAATGGCAGGGGAATTATCAGCCAGCCAGTTGATGGTCAAAGGCCTGCCATTCATCAACACAATCACGTAAGGCTTGCCTAATGCGTGAATCGCCTGGATCAACTCCATCTGCCGTCCGGGGAGATCCAGTTAAGTGCGGGATGCCGCTTCACCACTCATGTCAGCAGTCTCGCCGACAGCGAGAATAGCAACATCAGCCTGACGCGCGGTGTTCACCGCTTCTTGTATGGAGTTCGGTCCGGCAGGTAGGGTTGCGCTTCGGGCTGAACTCTCGGCAACAGCAGGTGTGACGTCAAAGTTTCCGGTCACTCCGCGACCCTCGATCGCGACACCTTTGGCATAGAGAATTTTCGCCCCAGGCACTTTTTCTCTGATTCCCCCAAGGAGTGTAACCGTGTCCGAAGGTTTGCCATCGCCCGACCACGAGCCGAGCATCGCTTTAGGATCATCAGCCAGTGGTCCAATGACGGCTATTGATCCAACGCTTTTATTGAGCGGTAGGGTACCGCGTTCATTTTTTAGGAGTACCAGAGATCGTGCGGCAATCTCACGCGCTGCCGCGACATTCGCAGCGTTGAGGATCACCGCCCGCTCACGGGCCTCGTCAGCGTAAGGTCTCTCAAACAAGCCGAGGCGAAACTTGATCCGCAGGATGCGTCGTACCGCTTCGTCAATGGTCTGTTGCGTAACCTTGCCGGCCCGCAGTAGCTCACTCGTATGCTTAGAATAAAATCGGCTTACCATCTCCATGTCGGTGCCGGCATTCAGCGCGAATTGGGCCGCTTCCGCCTCGGTTGCAGCCAGCCGGTGATTCATCAATTCCATTACCGCCGTGTAGTCACTAACCACAAACCCATCAAACTTCCATTCGCCGCGCAACACCTCAGTTAGCGTGAACGGGTTAGCTGTAGTTGGCACGCCATTGAGATCGTTGAAGGCACTCATAAACGTTCCCACGCCGGCGTCAACAGCCGCTTTGAATGGAGGAAAGTAAATCTCGCGCAGAGTCCTCTCCGACATGTCGGTCGTGTTGTAATCGCGCCCCGCCTCAGCCGCGCCGTAAGCCACCCAGTGTTTTGCGCACGAAACAACTTTGTCAGGCTTGCTGTAATCGGCCCCCTGAAATCCGCGGACTCGCGCAGCTGCCATGAGTGAACCAAGATACGGATCCTCGCCTGAACCTTCGACGATGCGGCCCCAGCGTGCGTCGCGCGCGATGTCGACCATCGGCGCAAAGGTCCAGTGCACACCGCTCGCTCGCGACTCCGCTGCCGCGATGCTCGCCGCACGCTCAACCGCGACTGGGTCCCAACTGGCAGCTTCACCAAGCGGAACTGGGAAGATCGTGCGGTAGCCATGGATTACGTCGAAGCCGAATATCATGGGAATCTTCAAACGCGACTGCTCCACCGCAACTCTTTGCAGCTCATTTGTCTGTTTGGCGCCACGTAC
>DATEDU010000026.1:0-2337 GCA_035281525.1 Pyrinomonadaceae bacterium
CGACTCGAGCAATCCAAAGAACTCCGGAAACGAGATGGCAACGCATTCGGAACCGTCAATTTCAGTTTCACCATCGGCGATCAGCGCGGCGATTGAAAACGCCATCGCGATTCTATGATCTCCGTGAGAGTCGATCCTCGCACCACGCAGTCGTGTTGGTCCTGCAACCGCAAGACCGTCTTCAAACTCTTCAACCTCAGCACCCATCGCGCGCAGGTTCAAGGCGGTAGTTGCCAGTCGATCACTTTCTTTCAGTCGCAACTCGCCTGCGTCTCGGATTTTGATACCGCCCGGAATCTGAGAGCCGGCGACGGCAAGCAGCGGCAACTCGTCGATGAGCGATGGAATCATCGAACGGCTCAATGTTCGTGCGTCTTCGCCGGCGGTTTTCGTGATTCCGCCGCGAACTTTGATCGTGCCGTATGGCTCGTTGCGATCTGTCTGCACATCAGCAGTTGAGATATCAGCGCCCCACGAACTCAGCACTGATAGAAACGCCGCGCGCGTGGGATTCAATCCGATGTCTTCGATCGTCAACTCGGATTCGGGCAAGAGCATCGCCGCCGCGACAAAATACGCAGCCGACGAAACGTCGCCCGGGATCGTTATCGAGCCACCAGTAAAACGCGCCGGCCCATCGAGAGTGACTGACAGATCGGCATTCGTCGTGACCGGCACGCCAAAGCCGTTGAAGAGTCGCTCCGTGTGATCGCGCGACTGCGAAGTTTCGATCACGGTCGTGCGTCCGTTTGCATTCAACCCGGCAAACAGAATTGCGGACTTTACCTGGGCACTCGCGATCGGAAGTTTGTAAGTGATGGGAGTTAAATTGTTTGAGCCTCGGATCTTTAGCGGCGCCTTGCCGGCTGTGGACTCGATCTTTGCTCCCATCAATTCTAGTGGCTCAATAATTCGACGCATTGGTCGCGAGCTCAATGATTCGTCGCCGACAAGTTCTGCGGTGAGATCATGTCCGGCCAACACGCCCGCAAGTATTCGTAAAGTCGAACCGCTGTTACCGCAGTCCAACGGTTTCCTTGGCGCAACCAACGTTTGGCCGCCTGGAAAGAAGAATTTGCCCCGTTTGTCCTCAATCGAGATGCCCAGTTCCCGGAGGCAGGAAAGGGTCGAAGCGCAATCGCGCGCTGTGGAAAAGTTTGAAATTTCGCAGGAATTCGAGGCCAGAGCGGCAACGAGTGCCGCCCGGTGCGAGATCGACTTATCACCAGGCAGCCGCAGTCGGCCTTTGATCGAATGTGCGGGTATTATCCTCATATTTTGTGGCTCGTTTGGAGTTCAACCTTTAGGTTGTTTTTAAGAGCAAGCTAAAGCTTGAACTCCAAACGCTTTCTCTATGTTAGCTGGACGACATACGAGTGTTTTGTGTGGTATAAATAACCATCTCGCAGCGTCAGTTTCCCCTCCGAGCGGGATTCCCCCCTAAAAATTTATAACGGGCAAGGGAAGTAAGCCTGATGACGGAAGCAGTGTCTGCAATACTATATCCGACAGTTCTGGTAGCCGAAGATTCGACTGACACGCGCATTATGCTCAAGCACGCGTTCGAATTGAAAGGCTATCGTGTGTTTGAAGCCGAAGACGGGAAGCAAGCGCTGGAGATGGCCAAGAAACACCGTCCCAGTTTGATGGTGATCGACTTGAATATGCCGGTTCTGGATGGTTTAGAAACCATCAAAAGCTTTCGAGCGCTCGAGCACAATGGCGAGCGCACGCCGATCGTGGCTATCACCGCCTACGATTACTATGGCATAGAAGAAGCGGCGCTTGAGACCGGTTGCAATAAATATCTTGCGAAGCCCCTCGATTTAGCTGAGCTGGATCGGGCGCTGAAGAGTCTCGGGTTTGTTGTATGAAATAGGACGTATAGGCCTATAAGACCTATCTTGACATCCTTGCATCCCGCATGTTACACCCTCGGACTCCTGATTAGTGTCTGATGGTTAGAAAGCAGCCAGAGTCCTCGCGCAGTGGCTTTCGGAGAGGTCATGCACAAGAGTGACCGGAGAAACTACCGAATTAACTTTGCCCAGTCGCATTGACACGGTTGCTACCGCAGCCGCCGCGGTTGCTGAGTTTGTTGGCCGTTCAGGCATCAGTGATGACGCTGCGTTTGGAATCGATATGGCTGTGCGCGAGGCCGTCACTAACGCAGTGCTGCATGGCAATCGTCAGGACGAAGGCAAGGTCGTAGAAATCATTTTGAAGAGCTCGCCTGACGCTGTTGAAATCAGCGTTCACGACCAGGGTCCCGGGTTCAACCCGGAGGAAGTCCCAGATCCAACAGCACAAGAGAACATCTTAAAGACCTCAGGTCGT
>DATEDU010000027.1:0-59771 GCA_035281525.1 Pyrinomonadaceae bacterium
GTGCTATCGGTGCCGCCCAATCGCCGGCTCCGAGTGGCGATCGCTCCAGCTACTCCGTCCGGTTTGAATGGCTTGAGAATTTCGCGCACGATTGACGCACCTTCGGGTGGACCAAAGACCGATGCGCCGCGAATTCGGCCAGTGCCCGAATCAATATTGAAGTAGCCGCCGAACTTGTAATAGGCAGGTTTCGGATTTTCAAAGGTCCCGAAATACTCCTTCACGTATTCCTGCGAACCAAGCAGACCCTGCTCCTCACCGCTCCAAAGCGCAACACGAATCGTGCGGCGCGGAGTCAATCCGGTTGCTTTCAATATGCGCGCTGCTTCCATCATGATCGCGCACCCAATCGCATTGTCCGTAGCGCCCGTCGCCGCGTGCCACGAATCGAGATGGCCGCCCAGCATTATCACTTCGTCGGCCTTGTCCGAGCCCGGAATTTCGGCAATGGCATTGTAAGAAGTCTTTCCTTCAGGATAGATGCGATTGACAATATTGAATTCCAACAGCACGTCTGTGCGGTCAGCAAGGATTCTCGAGATACGACCGTAATCTTCGTTCCGCATGACCACGGTCGGTACGGCTTTGCTTACGTCATATGTTCGATTGCTGAATGCACGTATCTGACCATGCTCGCGTCCCGCATCGTTCACGCGCACCAGCACTCTGTTGTCTTTAAGAAACTTGTCCAGCCGTTCATTGAGCTGCTGTCCGGTCAACGGCCCACCAGGACCTGGAGACGGTGATGGCGAGGGTGACGGAAATGGCGACGGAGTAGCGTCAGGGGAGAATCGTTGCGCGATCACTTTGTCGTCGACGCGCTTTGCCGGCGGAGTCAGGCTCACCGGAACGCTCTGCGGTTTCCCAACCAACACTATGCGTCCGCGAACGTTTGGTTTCTCTTTTGCAAATATGGCTGTCAATTGTTGCTGCGTGGGGCGCTCCGGCAACACGAGTTGATATACCTTGCCTCGAACAGTTCCTCGAGTGCTCGGTGTCCAGGCGAGCACTTCGCAAACAAGAGAATCTTTAACTGGCGAAATGACGTGCGCAGTTAATCTCTCGTTGAGCCAGCCGGGATGTTTGAAGTCCCAGGGATCGAGATATCCGTTCACAAAGCCCCACTCCGTCATCTGCTTGATGGCCCACTCCGCCGCGCGCTTGTGATTTGGAGAACCGGTCAATCGTGGACCATAAATATCAGTCAGCATGTGCATCGTCTTCATAATCTGCGAGTGCTCCATGCCTTCCTTGTGAATTCGCGAATGGACGTCCGTCTCCTGCGCCAAAACGTGCCGTGGAAGTAGCAGGCAAATGAGGGACACGGTCAGCGACAGAGCAACTGCGCGGCGGTTAAGCATCGAAATGTCTCCGGAAACTTCAGGCGTGGTCTTAGAGCGAAGGAATTATAACTCGTAAGAATTCATGGACCTATTTTGGTGTAAGTTTGTGTGATTTAGTGGATCGTTTTCTTGCTTTACTTGCCAGCCATTGCGTCAGGGCGTGCTCAGATTTACAATTCAGTTGTTGACAAACTAGCTTTCGGGGGAGCCACACAGGCTGAGAGTCTAGATCATTGCCGATTGCCGATTGGCAATTTCCGATTGGATTTCCGAATCGAAGTGGAGTTTAACCAACCCACGCAGGGTGGAACCAATCGGCAATTGGCAATTGGAAATCGGCAATGACTAGAGACCCCTTGAACCTGATACGGTTAGCACCGTCGAAGGGAGAAACAGCGATCCTATGACCGTTCCATTTCCTTCGCAGGACTCTGGAACGGTTTTTTATTGGAGATAATCATGAGCGCCACCATGAAATCCGTCGAAACTCAAGAAGCTCGATTCCAAAAATCGCGTCGCGTTTACGTGAACGGCGACTTGTCCGGCGTGCGCGTGCCATTTCGCGAAATCGATCAAACCCCTTCACGCAATTTTAAAGGCGAGTTGGAAGAGAACCCGCCCGTTCGTGTTTACGACACCAGCGGTCCTTACGGTGACCCTGCTATCCATTGTGACGTTCGAAAAGGCTTAACTTCGTTACGACGCGACTGGATTCTTTCACGCGGAGACGTGGAAGAATATGAAGGACGCCAAATCAAGCCTATTGACGACGGCTATCTAACGTTTGCCGCAGCCAACCAGGCACGAGAGAAGGAGAAAGGCCGGTTGGAAGACTTTCCCGCTCTCCGCCGAACTGCGTTGCGGGCGAAATCCGGTCGCTGCGTCACCCAAATGCACTATGCTCGCAAGGGCATCATCACTCCGGAGATGGAGTTCATCGCGATCCGCGAAAACCTGGGACGCTCTCGTCCCAGGAACTTCACTTCTGATCGTGATTCTTTATTTCATCAACATCGTGGTGAGTCGTTCGGTGCGGCCATTCCTGAATATGTCACGCCCGAATTCGTGCGCGACGAAGTTGCGCGGGGTCGCGCCATCATTCCGGCCAACATCAATCATCGCGAGTCTGAGCCGATGATCATCGGTCGCAACTTCCTGGTGAAGATCAACGCCAATATTGGTAATTCTGCCGTTGCATCTTCAATTGATGAGGAAGTCGACAAGATGCGCTGGGCTATTAAGTGCGGATCAGATACGGTGATGGATTTGTCAACGGGCAAGAATATTCACGCGACGCGAGAGTGGATCATCCGTAACTCGCCCGTTCCCATCGGCACCGTTCCGATCTATCAGGCGTTGGAGAAAGTTGGCGGTAAGGCTGAAGAGCTGACGTGGGAAATCTTCCGCGACACTCTGATCGAACAGGCTGAGCAGGGCGTCGACTATTTCACGATTCATGCGGGCGTGCGGTTGCCGTTCGTGCCGTTGACTGCGAAACGAACGACTGGGATTGTCAGTCGCGGCGGCTCAATCATGGCCAAGTGGTGCCTGGCCCATCATCAGGAGAGTTTTCTCTACACACGTTTCCGTGAGATTTGCGAAATCATGGCAGCTTATGACGTCTCTTTTAGTTTAGGCGACGGTTTGCGGCCGGGCTCGATTGCTGACGCGAACGACGAAGCACAGTTCGCCGAATTGGAGGCTCTTGGCAAGTTGACGAAGATCGCGTGGGAGTACGACTGCCAGGTGATGGTCGAAGGGCCCGGTCACATTCCCATGCATTTGATCAAAGAGAATGTCGACAAGCAACTTGAGATCTGTCACGAAGCTCCTTTCTACACGTTAGGGCCACTGGCGACGGATATTGCACCTGGGTACGACCACATCACCTCGGCGATTGGTGCGGCGATGATTGGTTGGTATGGCACCGCGATGCTCTGTTACGTCACGCCTAAAGAGCATCTCGGCCTGCCGAACAAGAAGGATGTGAAAGACGGAGTGATTGCTTACAAGCTCGCCGCACATGCTGCGGATCTGGCTAAGGGGCATCCGGGTGCACAGTACCGGGACAATGCGTTATCGAAAGCTCGATTTGAATTTCGTTGGGAAGATCAATTCAATTTGTCGCTGGATCCGGAGGTAGCTCGTGAGTATCACGACGAGACTCTGCCACAGGAGGGGGCGAAGCTGGCTCACTTCTGTTCGATGTGCGGCCCACACTTCTGTTCGATGAAGATCACGCAAGACGTGAGGGAGTACGCCGCCACGCATGGTCTCGATGAAGAGGTTGCATTGACAGCAGGAATGAAAGAGAAGGCAGAAGAGTTCACCGCCACCGGCTCCGAGATTTACCAAAAGGCGTGAGATGGAATAGACTGACAGAGCGATGAATCCTGAGGATTTAATCACAATTGATCCAGACATTCTCGGTGGCACCCCGGTATTCAAGGGGACTCGCGTTCCAATAACCACCCTTTTTGAATACTTGCAGAATGACTATTCGCTGGAAGAATTTCTGGAGTGCTTTCCCTCGGTTAGTCGAGACTTGGCACACCAGGTGTTGGAGCGTTCCGGACAGGCGCTGCTCTCTACCGCAGCATGAAGATCCTCTTCGACGAATGTGTCCCATGGCCCATGCACAGGATACTCACAAGCCATTCCTGCTCTAGTGTGCAAATTCAAGGATGGAGCGGCATAAGGAATAGTGATTTGCTGAAGAAAGCTGCGGCAAACTTTGATCTATTCATCACGGCCGACCAAAATATTCGTTATCAGCAGAATTTGGCTAACCATCCGATCGCGATCCTTGAGCTCTCAACCAATGACCTTCGTCGTATCGAAGCCGCTAGTGCGATTCTAGAAACTGCTGTTGCTGAAGTGCAACCTAAAGAATTAAAGCGCATAAACATTCCTTGAGTTCCCCTGTGATTGACCATGGAAGCCCCGAGTCACCGCCGAAGAGTCCGCAGAGCGTGATCATCAGCGTAACCTGACCTAAAGCCCAATTGCTTGACCGAATCGGAATCAACTTATCGCTTGCAGCAGCGCGCTCGTGAGTGGGATGTGAACGTTGAACGGACTGTCGAGACGGAAAGTTCTTTAGTCGCGTTTGGCGAGCGCAGTTCGGCGGTGCAGTCTGTTGTTCTGAAGATTATTAAGCAGCCGGGGGATGAGTGGCGGGCAGGGGAGGTGCTCAAGGCGTTCGATGGTCGGGGAGTTGTGCGTGTTTACGAGCACGCGCCGGGTGCGGTGCTTATGGAGCGGTTGAGCCCCGGCACGCCACTAGTAGATCTCGTTCTGAATGGAAAAGATGACGAAGCGACAGACATCCTGGCAGTCGTGATGCAACAGATGTCTGAACCGGAAGATGTGTGGATGCCGGGTATCGGGCGCCAGGTATCGGCTGCTCAGTGGCGGACACCACTCGAAGCCAATCAGCCGAAACCTGACACCCGGTACCAGACACCCGCATTTCCGACCACATACGATTGGGCGAGAGGATTTGATCGTTACATCGCCAGTCGCGATGGACAGATTCCAAGAGACTTGGTCGAGTCAGCACAACAAATTTACGTGAAACTCGCCGCGACCCAGCGCGAACCGCGACTGCTACATGGTGATCTACAGCATTACAATGTTCTCTTCGATTCGGTTCGCGGCTGGGTGGCTATTGATCCCAAAGGAGTCATTGGCGAAGTTGAGTATGAGATTGGCGCCGCTATGCGCAACCCCGTTGAGCGACCCGACTTGTTCCTATCACCTCAGACGATCGCGAGGCGTCTGAAACAGTTCACGGATAGACTCAACCTTGATTACAACCGGACAGTGCGCTGGACCTTCGCACAATCTGTATTATCGGCAATTTGGAATGTGGAAGATGGGTTTGAAGTGGGGCCGCTCGATTCTTCTCTCAGGCTGGCCAAAGCGATTCTACCGATGATAGAAATGCCATAACTTGGGAGGACTGTGGAACGAGCAACAAAATCGCTGACGATGGCTGAAGGGCGGAAGCATCTCAAGCGGGTGCAGCGGATCTGTCACTCATTCCCCGAGATAGTAGAAAAGATCTCACACGGAGAGCCGACCTTCTTTGTTCGCAAGAAGGTGTTCGCGATGTTTTCTAACAATCATCATAACGATGGGCACGTCGCCGTGTGTATACCTGCCGCGATTGGCATTCAAGAAATGTTGATTGCACGTGCTCCACACAAGTTCTATCGTCCACCGTACGTTGGCGTGCGAGGCTGGATCGGGATCGAGCTCGATCAGATTAGTGACGAAGAGCTGGCGTTGCACATCGGCGAAGCTTGGCGACTGATCGCGCCACCAAAACTGCAGCACGAATTGGATAAAACGAAAAGAAGCGTGAAATAGTACTCACTCAACACAGAACCATTTGCGGTAGCCAATGGAGTCAGACACTCAACAGTTAAAGAATGACAATGACCCACAAGATTGCTCAGCGGAAACATGTGAAGTACGAAGGAGATTTACGATGACGACATTACGAGTACTCGCACTGATCCTCTTGGCCATTTGCATAAACCTTTTCCATTCCGCTAACGCACAAACAACGGGAGGCTCGCCAGCTTCCGCACAATCCCAAACGGAAACAGGTGCCGAAACTGCCGCGATCAATGCTCTTTACGGCGAGTGGATTAAAGCAACCGCCACGCCGACGGCTACGTTTCATTTTTTGTAGCAGACGCGGCGGTCATTCCTCCTGGAATGCCGGCAGTAGAGGGTAAAGACGCCATTCGTCAGTGGATCCAAAAGGAGCTGGAGGAATTCACGCTGGAAGGTGGGAAGTTTGTCCCTGGGCCATTGAAGATATCAAACGGTTCGGCAGTCAGGCGGTTCAGCATAGCCGGCAAACGAGTGCCAAAGAAGGGTGGCGACCCTCTGCAGGTCGATAACAAGTACATGGATGTACTTCAGAAGCAAGCGGACGGATCTTGGAAATTCGTCTACCGGATGTGGAACAGCAATCAGTAAATGCCTCTCGAAAATACAGATCTCCGGATTACGATTCGCGAGGGGTTCTATCTCTCCGGTCCTCAGTTAACTGACAAACCAGCTCTACTGGAACACCTGCACTCAAAGGATGTCTACAACACTACTCTTACTATCCCGCACCCTTACTCCGAAGCAGATGCAGACTGGTGGCTGCAAAGGCGAGTCGCTCACAACAAGAAGCAAGGTAAACCGGTGTCGTTTGCGATTCGCGACGTCACGTCAAACCTGATTGGTGTCGTAAGTGCCGACAATCTCGAACTAGGCATGACGCATAAGGCGGAAATCGGATACTGGCTGGCGCGCGACTACTGGGGTAAAGGAATTATGACTGCTGCTGTTAAAGCTTACGTGCGGTATGCCTTTGATGAGCTAGGGCTGCTCAAGTTGCTGGCACACACATTCGAGTCAAACACAGGCTCGATACGTGTGCTCGAAAGGAGCGGTTTCAAGTTGGAAGGCAGGCTGCGAAAACACTTTCGCAAAGACGGCAATTTGCTCGACGCCCGTATTTACGGTTTGTTGGAAGAGGATCTGCTTAAGTAACTATGGCCCAGTCGATTGCGCTGTAGTCTTCTTGCGAACGAATCCCTCACCGCGCGCCGTTAGCTCAGCTTTATTCGCGAGCGTGTGAAGCACCGACTCAAGCAACTCCTTGTTCGCGACTTTAAAGCTGGTGAGACCCGCCACATTTGTATCAGGGTCTTCGAAATTTAAAGTTAGATACCGGTATTTCTTTTTGATAAACAAAGCTGGAAGATTCAGCCCGTACGGCACGGGGATGGCGCTAGCTACGGTGGCGGCCGTCGGGCGGCGCGACTTAGTGTCCGGATAAGCAGCCACGATTGCCTTGTAAGGGATGAAGAGATGCTCTTTATTCTCCTTATTCCTGAAGAGCAAGCGGCTGTTGGTATCGTCGAAGGTCAATGTCCCGTCCTGCTTCTTGATGTAGCCCACAATACCGCCCTCATATTTCGCCTTGAACGTTTGGGGCGCAGCCGGTGGTGCGGGCACCCTGGTCGAACTCTGGTTATCCTGATCGGTTTGAGCCGCTGTACGCGGACGTTGGCCCACAACTCCAGTTGCTAACAGACTGGCAAGGAGCACGCTCGCAATTAATCTCATTTGTTTCTCCTTCTAATCGGCAAAGCTGCACGCGTTACTTCGGCAGGGGCAATACATTACCTGGCAAGGGAAGCACGCACGCTACTTGGCAAAAGGACGCACGCGCTCGATTGATTCTTTGAAATCTGCGTCAGCCGGAGCCAGAGCCGCACCTTTTTCATAAGCCGCTAATGCCTTGGCATATTGCTTTGATACTTCGAGCGCGTACCCCAGCTCGCGATAAATGTTGACGTCATTCGGAGTCTTAGCTGCAGCCGACTCGAGTGCCGCGATCGCCTTGGGGAAATTCTTTGCCCGTGAATGAGCTACGCCGAGCAGATAAAACGTTACGCCCTTGGCGTCACTTCCGCGTACGGCTTGCTCGAGCGCGGAAGCTGCGCGAGTGTATTGCGCGGCACCGATCAACGCCTGTCCGAAAAGCGTTACTGCTTCAGCGTCCGTCCTCACTTTGATTAATCCTTCGCCGGCGCGAACCGCATTCAAATAGTCCGCATCCGCTTTAGCAGTATCAGCAGTCGATGCAGCCCGACGCAGGTACACAGACGTTAGAAGCGTCCAGGCGGAAGCCAATCGCGGATCGCTCAAAGTGGCGCGGTTGAGCGCGGCAATCGAAGCATCGAGATCGTTTCGCGCGAGGGCCAACTGTCCTAAGTAAAAAAGGGCTCGTGAGTCCTTGGGATTGACTTTGATAACTGAATTGAAAGTGCGCTCAGCTTCAGCAGTTTTTCCGGTTTTGTATTCGGCAAGCCCTCGGTAATAGAGCATCGCCGGATCAGGCGTAGCACCGGTGCGCGTTGTCGCAGTCACCAGCAACGGTAACGCCTGCTCGAATTTTTCCGATAGCACGTAGGCTTGCGCCAACGCGTCCAATGTATTCGCATCTTCCTGCTTCGCAGCGCGCTGCAAAGTGAGAGCCTTCTCCAAATCCTCTGTTGCTTCGGCGTATTGCTTAAGATTCAATTCGGCAAAGCCAGCAATCTTCCAGGCCTCGGCGTCGTTGGGAAAATTCGCCGCTATGCTCTTGGCCTCTTTCGCCGCGGCTGCGAACTGTTTTTGCTGCAGTAATTGATAAGCATGGCTGGTGTCGCCACTTCCAACGGGATTAGCAACCGGCCTCACCGGCTTCACATCGAGCAGCGGAGCGTTCGGATTATTCCTGGCAGTGGGACTCGGCTTGGGTTCAGGCCGCAAAAGTGGCTCTTCTGCGGGCTTGGCGGGCGCCGGTTTGACTCGCCGCGGTCGACTTGATTGCGCGTTGACGCTGCACAAAAGCAAGGTCACAGCAGCAATCGAAATAACCCACTGAAAACTTCGGTTGCGCATTCGAGCTTTCTTCCCGGGAGAGGGTATTGCGGCGATTAAATGGTGAAACAACATGCTTCGGATGCCTCAGCGGGTAGATTAGTTCGCCCGACCAATGCAGCGCAACTGCCAATGTCCGACAAACTTCAGTTTGTCGTTGATTCCTTGAAAAAACCACAATTCGACGTGAACGACAAGCTGAAGCTTGTCGGACACCAAACGGCCGGGGCGACGCTTGCCGCACCGGCCGTTTCTGACCCAAACCTTGAGTTCAGAGTGCTTAGAAGTTGAATTTCAATCCAAACTGGAATTGCCGCGGGTCAAAGGCCGCTGTCGAACGGCTGCGATAACGACCGTTGTCTGTGCGCTCGCCGACCGCGTTCACATCCTCAAAACGCGGGCTAACCGCCGCCTCGTTAAAGCGATTAAAGAGATTGAAGCCTTCGGCAATCACTTCCAGCCTAAACCGCTCGCCGAAACGGATGTTACGCGCGACGCGCAGGTCGAGCGACGCATAAGACCGGGTCAATCCGGCGTTGCGCCCCAACGAGCCTGATGTAAATGGAGCTGGAACAAACAGCGTCCCATCGGCTGAGACACTGGGCCGGTCTGTATTTGAAGTGAGATCCGCATTTGTGTCTTGTCCGGTCAGGATGTTGAAAGGCCGGCCGGAAGAGATTTCGAAAATCGGAGCAACAGTGAAATCCGCCAGGAAACTTTGGATGCCACCTCCACCGCGCCAACCAGCGGGAGCTGCCAGCACGCCACTGAAGACAAAACGATGACGCTGGTCGAAGAGCGAGTCGGCACGTTCGAGATCGAGCCGAGTTACATCTTGTGGCAGCAGCAACGTTTGCAAGTCAGATGAGTCGTCAATCGAATGCGACCATGTGTAAGACGCCAGGAATTGGAAGTTGTTGGCGAAGCGACGCTTCAATTCGAAGTTCCCGGCGTGGTAAACGGAATTCCCGTCTGAGACTTGCGCGTTGATGTCGCCAAAAGTCGAGACCAAGCCAGGACGTGCCAGAGTGCCTGCACCGACGATGGCAGCATTCAAGACCGCTGGAGTAACAGCGCCGCCGCTAACTGCTTGCGTGAAGAAATAATTTGGACCCGACGGTCGAAACAGATTGGCGACGAACGGTTGCACAACGCCGCCGCGTGTCGTGACTACAACGAGGCCTGGAATCGGCGAGGCTACAATGTTCGAACAAGTCGCCGGATTCAGTGTTAACACGGCGGTCGTCGTAGTTGGCAGACTGCCGGTGCAGCGCCGGAAATTCTCGATCAAGGCTGGATTGTTCGGTGCATTCAAGTTCGTCGGATGGTGCAAGTGATGCGCTCCCACATAGAGCCAACTAGCTGAAAACGCCATGTTCTCCGTCAATTTTCGTTCGAGTGTCACGTTGGCCTGGTTGGCATACGCGTACTCGAAGTCAGTCGACACCGGCAACGAGAACGGCAGGAACGGTCCAAAGCCGGGGAACGTTTGATCGTTGAAGCGCTGGCGACCAAACTGGTAATTCGTGCCAACTGCGACACCAGGCGTCACGAAGCCCGGCGGGCAAAGAGGATTACCAGACCCGGTGCATACTGTGCCCTGAAAGACTTGCACTGCGTTCAGCAATGCAGTCGGTGCCGGACTTCCAGGCAACGCGATGAACTGTTGCTGCTGCACATTATCCGCAATGTCGGAGTTGAAGCCGACGGCAAGCAGCGGGTGATCGTAAAAGATTCCAGCGGCAGCGCGTAGAACCGTCGAGCCATCGCCCTTCAAATCCCAGGCAACTCCGACACGCGGCGCCCAGTTGTTTTTGTCACGCGGAAAGCCTTGCTGAACTCCAAAAAAGTCATACGCAGCCTGGGTTCCAGCAGCAGGAACGAGGATGCCCGAAAGTGGATCGCGGAAATCAATCGGTGCGATCGCTTCAGTCAACTCAATATCGTAGCGGACTCCGTAATTGAGTGTGAATTTCCTATTGATTTTCCATGAATCCTGCGCGAAGAACGCAAGGGGACGGTTGCCGAGAGAACTGAACGGGTTTCCGAAGCCCTGGATAAAGTTGCCGGGAAATCCCAACCCATACTGCTGGACAGGGTTGAATGCAGGCGGTGTTCCCGGGAATGCCGCAAGAGTAGTTGCCGAGAGACCGCCGAAGTTGAAGAGACCGGCGAAATTCAGCTCGAAGATGGCGTCAATGTTGATGAAATTAGCGTCACCGCCGAACTTGAACGTGTGGTTTCCGACAACCCAGTTGACATTGTCAGTGTACTGGTAACGAGTTTCCGTTCGAATAACTGGGGAGAAGAGTTCGCGGCCGATGAAGGCAACGCCGGAAATGTTATAAGCAGTAGCCTCGCCGTTTTGCGATGTGAAAGTAGCGCGGCGCTGGCTAAAGTTAAATCGCGCTTCATTTACTACCGTATTCGAAAGCGTCGAATTCAGGGTCGCTACGAATGCGGTATCTCTCAAGGTCTGAATTCCTGTTCGAGAGAAGTCGTTTTGTCCGAGTGCCTGATTCTGCGACTCAACCTGAATGCCGGTGATATCCGACGGATTGTAGCTAAACCGCAGCGTCAAATGGTTGTTATCAGTTATCTTGTGATCGCCGCGAGCTGAAAAGAAGGTTGTGTCTTCCGAGATTGGAAAGACGCGCGCTAACTGAGTTAGCGGGCGGAAAGCGTTAACGCTTACCGGAACAGGTGCTCCAGTCAGAAAGAAACGAGGGCCGATGATGGTACCTGCAGGTATTGCACCACCGGGACTCCGAAGCGTGCTGGTTCCATTAAGTGCGACTTGACCACCGGTAGAAGCCAACGTTGCATACTGAATAGCAGCGCCGGCCAAAGCCGTTCCTTGTGCAACCTGACCTGCTCCGATCAGCTGTGCTGCTTGAGTGAGCAAGCCCTGCACGTACGTGGCTTGCGCCGCCGTTATGCGGTCGAATGTTTGGGTGAACGGTAGGAACGGCGCGCCAATCGTGACGCTACTCGTAAGTCCCTGAATTATGTCGCCTGTAAAGAAACCCGACTCCTGACGCCGGCGCTGTTCGAAAGCAAAGAAAAAGTACGTGCGATCTTTGGCGAACGGGCCTCCGATGGTCGCACCGTACTGAGCTCGCGTGAACGGCGGCTTCTCATCCGGATCGTTGTTGATGATCGGCGCGAAAGCGTTCCGTGATTGAATGGATTTGTGTCGAATGAAGCCGAAGATATTTCCGTGCAAATCGTTCGTGCCACCCTTCGTGACAACGTTCACGACACCGCCGGCAGTACGCCCAAACTCGGGAGCGAACGAGTTGGTTACGACTTGAAACTCCTGTACGGCTTCCTGTGAAACTGTCGAGCGCGCTGCGTTAACAGAATTGTCAGTGTTGTCTGCGCCATCGACTTGGACCAGGTTGGAGCGACCTCGCTGGCCGCCAAAGTTCAGTCCGCTCGTGGGAGCTGGTCCAATCGGCCGGCCGTTATCTCTTGTCACTGTTGAAGTCGTTAAAGTGAAGTTGATGTAGTCGCGTTGATTGATTGGCAGGTTATCAATTCGTGTTTCATCGATCGTGTTCGAGACGTTCGTTTTCGAAGTCTCAACCAACTCGGTTGCCACATCGGTGATGGTGACGATGTCGGAGATTTGCCCAATCTCGAGAGCAATGTCGAGATCTGCGCGTTGACCAACAGTCAGAGTGACGGCCGGTATCACAGCCTTCTTGAAGTTCGGCGCCTCAACCGAAACCTCGTAGGTGGCTGGAGGAAGATTGGTTATTTGATAGAAGCCACCGTCGTTTGTCGTTGTCTCACGTTCGATACCGGTCGCGGCGTTACGTGCCCTAACCGTCGCACCCTGAACGACTGAACCCTGCGGATCGCGAACAAAGCCTTGCAGGTCGGCGGCATTCGATTGTGCCTGGCCCCAGGCAATGCCGGCGCTGAAAGCAGTGATGACGAAAAGGAAGATGATTCGAATCGATGTCGTAAGCAACCGCGTAGGGAACGCAAACATGATCTTAATCTCCTTAGCTAAAGATAACGTAAGGCGACCATGGGGTGGTCACCATATTTCAGGGTCCGCCTGATGAGACGACGATTGTAGCTTCCGCGCCAGAGTGTGAACAGTGGTCATTTGCAAAGGCTGAGACGGCACTGCCTAGCCGTTTTACTCTAAAAGCGGCGTTGTTGCAAGACTATTCAGAGTGTATGGACGCGCCTTTATGCCGCTTCTTCAGTCTCGCGAGCCGATCTGGTTGCCGATGCGATTCTGTGACGCAGACGAGTGCTGGCACCGAAACAGAGTATCGCTGCTTCGGCAAGCCAGGGCACAAAGGCAACACGCCGTATCCATCCACAGACACGTAAACGTGAATTGAAGCGGTCGTAATAGTGTCGCCGATAATCACGTGCGACTTCATTAAACAAAGAATCTGATCTCAGCCTCTCCAGGTGACTAATGATTGTTTGCGCAGCAACTTCCCCGCTCTCGAGTGCCATAAGAATTCCACTGCCCGTAAAAGGATCGATAAAGGCCGCAGCGTCGCCAATCATCAGCAGCCCCGGAGCCGGAACCAGTTCATGCCTGCCAAAACGCTCAATCGAGACACTCAACCATTCGGTGGATCGCTGAGCACGGGCGAGCGTCAAAGCTGCACGCTGGTTTTGGAGCACTAACTCACGCAGTACACGATCGGGATCCGAGCCACACCGCCGCACTTCTTTCGCTGCGGCTATAAAACATAAGTTGCTGACACTACCTTCCACTTGGTCCAAACCACCGTACCCGCCAGGATAGGAATAGATCTCACAAGCACCTTCTTCGGGTTGTGCGCCTGTCAAATGGGCTTTGAAAGCAATCAACCGAGGACGGCTCTTAGTAATGCTGCGATGAGGTTTGAGTTTGCGTGCTAAGGCGCGCGTCCTTCCGGTTGCATCAATGCACGCCAGAGCCGTGTACTCCCTCAACGTCTTTCCTGATTTGACTCGAATTCCCCGAACACCAGTTTGATCTCTAATCAATTCTGTTGCGTGAGCGTCTTCCAGTACGACAACACCGCAGCTCTTGGCACGGTCCAAAAGCAGGCGGTCCATTTCGGCGCGGCTTAGGCCGAGCGCGCTCGAACGATCACCGAACCATTCGCTCGGAATATTTAGATTGCGACCTTTATGGGAATAGAAGACGGTCCGAGTCAGCCGGACGCCACCACTACTCACCATTTGATCGACGACGTCCAATCGTTCGAAGTGGCGGAGGCATTCGGGAGAGATAAATTCGCCGCAGAGTTTGGCTCGCGGAAACTTCTTTTGCTCGATCAGTAAGACGCTCGCGCCCGACTTTGCCAGGTGAATCGCCGCACTAGACCCGGCTGGCCCAGCGCCGGCTATAGCTACGTCGAACATGTCCGGCATCGTGGTCATGAAGCCAACCTAATTCGACGGTCGTCCGAATAATGCTTAGTTATTGCTGCACCAGCATTCAAGCCATTCGCGTTTGCGCTTAATACAAGACGAAAAGGAAATCTGCGTTTCACCGTTATGTCTTGCAGGCCTGCTCGTTCAGCAAGCACCACCAGCTCGGAAGGTTTGAAGCTTTTTAGTATTGAGAGTGCGCCATCATGCCGAAGCAGTCGGCTGTGCAAGATGAGCTTGCCGAGCGTCGTGTAGAGAAAATAAGCAACAGGATGCCGAAAAAGATCGATGACAAAAATACGCCGGCGTGCGACTCGGCTTAGCTCGCGTAACACGCGTACGACATCATCGTCTACGAAGTGATGAGTAAAAAGAGAACAGATCGCGTAATCAAACACGCCGCTTGCGAACGGAAGTTGAAGCGCGTCGCCGCGGACTGAATTAATTTCAGAAAATTCAGTCGAACTCTCAACGATCGCCTTTGCAGATCGCTCATTCAGCTCAACGCCTACAAACGTCGCACGCCGGTCGTTCTCTCTTGCCCACCCTGCAGCTACTCGCATGAGCTCGCCCGAGCCCGCGCCCACGTCCAGTACTGAGAAATTGCTCAGTCGACCGTGCCCGATCTCTGCAAGTAGCGACCGTCGCAACGCTCGCGCATCACCCAACCATTGATTGACACGTTGCAGCTCTACAATGCTCGCCTCATATTCCTCGGCCGTGTAGTTCCCCGTATCAATATGCTCGAGTTCGTAACTGCGTTGCCGAAAGCGACTGAACATGATCCACGAAAGACACGAAATGTTATTAGGAAACCTTTTCTATTATGAGGGCGCTGTTCTTTGAGCCGAAGCCGATGCAGTTGCACAGTGCGACACGCACGTCAGCGTCGCGCGCTTGATTCGGCACGTAATCGAGATCGCACGCTGGATCGGGCTCGTCAAGATTAATCGTAGGGGGAATTTTCCGCTCGTGCATCGCGCAGAGAGTCGCGCCTAATCCCGCTGCGCCGCTCGCGCCTTGCGGGTGTCCGACCTGCGATTTCGTCGCCGACATTGGAATCGATCGTGCATTACCATCGAGCGCGAGCTTCAAAGCGCTGGTTTCAATGCGATCATTCAGCACGGTCGATGTTCCGTGTAGATTTACGTAATCGATGTCACCTGCCGCACGACCAGCGTCTTCGAGAGCCAGCCGCATTGCTCGAGCCGGTTCGTCTCCGCCTTCTTCCAAACGCACTCGGTGAAATGCATCGCAAGTAGCACCGTATCCTGTAATCTCTGCGTAAATTTTTGCGTTGCGTTTAATCGCGCGCTCGTACTCTTCGAGCACGTAGAGCCACGCACCCTCGCCCAACACCATCCCGGATCGATTCCGTGAAAACGGGCGTGACGCGCGATGCGGCTCTTCATTCCAGTCGCTCGTCAGAACCGTCATGAGGTTAAACGCCGCCAGAATACCGGGCGCGATTGGTGCATCCACTCCGCCTGTGATCATCACGTCTTGGCGGCCGAGAGCGATGTGTTCAGCAGCATAGGCGATCGCGTCTGTCGAACTGGTACACCCAGTGGAGACTATGTGTGAGAGTCCTCGCAGGCCGAACGCCATGGAAAGCTCACTCGAAAGGCCTCCATGAGTTGAAGAAGGAATCGTATAAACACTGGCTTTATAGGTTGGGCCAACATACCAATAAGAGTACTGGCGTTCAGTGAATGCTAGCCCGCCTCCTCCCGTTCCCAGCACTACTCCAATTCCGCGGCGCTGGTCCAAGGACATTTCCTGAGGTGACAGCTGCGCATCTTCTAAAGCTTCTCGCGCTGCCGCGAGAGCCAACGGCACAGTTCGCGGGACATGCTTACGATCCTTCGGGTTGAGTTGAGCTTCCCAGTCGAAATCGCGAACTTCAGCCGCAATCTTTACCGGCGAATTAGACACATCGAACGCCTCGATTCTCCGGCTACCGCTGTCGCCGCGAAGGAGCGACGCCCAAAAATTTTCGCGCCCGATACCGATGGGAGTGACGCACCCCATACCGGTAATTACCACCCGACGCACTTGTTGGAATCGGCTCAACATTTCGCTTCCGTCTCCTAGTTGGCAAGGACTATTGAGTCAACTGGGGACCAGAGCATATCACTGCATGCGATTAAAGCGCGAAGTATTAGCCCAATTTAAGAGGGCTGCCGCGTTCAACACGACAGCCCTCGCGGGAACTCAAACTAACACGCCCCGATTAAGTGGACTCCGCTTTTGTGCCGCATTCTTTGCAGAACTTGGCGCCCGGCGGTAACTCCGCCTGGCAATTGGAACACTTTTGCTGTTCCTGTTTAGCTCCGCATTCAGTGCAGAACTTGGCGCCGGCGTTTAGCTGAGCTCCGCATTTGACACACGGCACGGTCTCAGTACCCAGTTTCGCCCCGCACTCATTACAGAACTTAACGCCTGCCGCATTCGCTGCTCCACACTTCGGACACGAGACTTGCTGCCCTTCTTTCTTGGGCTTCATTGCGTCGCTCATAGCACCGGCCATTGCGTTGCCGACTGCGAAGCCGGCGCCCAAACCCGCACCAAGTCCAGCGCCACCGCCCGGATTCTGAGCTGCATCGCGCATCGCGTCCGCAGCTTGGAACTGCGTGTAACGTCCGACATCGCCGATGACGCCCATTGACGTGCGCTTGTCCATCGCCGCTTCAACCTCGGGCGGAAGCGAGATGTTCTCGATCACAAACTTGGTTAGCTCAAGACCGTATGACTTAAACTCGTCGCTTAACTTGGTGCGCATGAACTTCCCGAGCTCGTCGTAGTTTGACGCCAAGTCGAGAGCTGCAATCTTTGATTCGCCCAGTGCATCGCTGAATCCGCTCACTAACGTTCGTTTAAGCTGGCCTTGAATGTCCTCGGTTTCAAAATGAGCATTGGTACCCGCGATTTCTTTTATGAAAGCGGCCGGGTCGGACACGCGAATGGAGTAAATGCCGAACGCTCGGAAACGGACCATTCCAAAATCGGAGTCTCGCATCATGATCGGGTTTGGAGTTCCCCACTTCAGATCGGTGAATTGTTTGGTGTTGACAAAATAGACTTCGGCTTTGAACGGAGAGTTGAAGCCATGCATCCAGGCGCCGAGTTTCGTGAGAATCGGCGTGTTGCCACCGTCGACAGTGTAAAGGCCCGGCGTGAAAACATCCGCGATTTGACCTTGATGAACAAAAACCGCGTTTTGAGATTCGCGTACAGTCAGTCGAGCGCCGTTCTTAATCTCCTGGCCATGAACTGGAAACCGGTAGACGAGCGTGTTGCCGGTTTCGTCAAGCCACTCGATTACTTCGATAAACTGTGAGCGGATCGCATCAAGAATTCCCATCAGTGTTTTCTCCTTTACTTGGAACCTTTACGTGGCAGTGTGTCACTAAATCTCCAGCATTCGCCAACTTTTTCGCCTCGGCTATATACGCTTCCTCGCCCGTCGGGGTTCGGCGGCTGAGGCCTTCAAGAGGCGGCTCAAGCACCGTCATCAATATTACACAAAGCTGGCCGCGAGAAAAGTGATCTGCGTTGTAGATACGCAAACAACAGCAGTGCGAGCAATCCTCCCACAATATCAATCAAAGAGTCGTACGGCGATCCAGTGCGTGTAGCCAAAAAGCTTTGATGATATTCGTCCATTGCCGCCTGAAAAACTACCAACACCAAACCCGCAAGGAACCAGTACCGGCGAAGAAACTCAAGAGAAGAAGTAACGAACGCTCGCGCTGCCAGCCAACCTAAAATTGCATATTCAGTCAAATGGGCCAATTTGCGGACTATCAAGTGCGCCAGTTGAATGTTAGGTTCAGTTAGGTTTGGAAACAGCCACAACAGCAACGGCCGTATGATTCTTGAAGTGTTGTCTGCTGAGAACCCGCCTGTCGAAGCCAAAGATATGATAAGCATCCAGAGTAGGAGTGGGCCGTAGCGCCGAATGCGTGATGCAGTTTTGCCGGTTCGCACGAAGGTGGCGGGGCTAGAGAGCGGCAGCGCCCGAAACGACTTCGATGATCTCGTTGGTGATTGCCGCTTGACGCACGCGATTCATGTTCAGCGTAAGCGTGTCGATTAGCTCGCTTGCGTTCTTTGAAGCGGAATCCATCGCCGTCATTCGCGCGCCTTGTTCCGATGCAACGGATTCAAGCAACGCGCGAAAGACTTGCGTCTCAATCAACCGCGGCAAGAGGCGGCTAAATATCTCTGCCGGAGGTTGTTCGTAAATGTAATCGACCAGGTTCACAGGCTGACTCGTGGTGGCCTCTTGTCCTTCCGTAGTACTTCGTGAAACTGGAAGCAGCTGTTCGATCACGACTCTCTGTTGAAGTACCGACTTGAACTCGTTGTAAATGATAAATGCTTTATCGATGTTGGTGTCTTCCGTGAATCGCTTGATGATGTCACGGGCTACATCCATAGCCTCAGAAAAATCGACGCGACCTTTTCCCGTTAACCCAATGTATTCTCCGGCTAACGTCGCATTCCTGCGTCGGAAGAAATCTCTTCCCTTTCGCCCAACAGCAAGGACTTCAATTCGTTTCTCCGCATTGTCACGAATAAACCCTTGAGCTGCCTTTATCAAATTTGTATTGAAAGCGCCGCACAACCCTTTATCGGCAGTGACCAAAACAAGCAGGTACGTTTCATCACCGCGCGGGTCGAGCAACGGATGATGAAAATCCTCGCCCGTCCTGCCGGCAAGCTCGGTGAGCACTTCAATCATCTTGTTAGCAAACGGTCGAGCTGTAATTACACGATCCTGCGCGCGCTTGAGCTTGGCCGCAGACACCATTTTCATCGCCTTGGTGATCTGCTGCGTGTTCTTAACCGACTTGATGCGCCGGCGAATGTCCAGGAGATTCGGCATACTTGCTTAGGCCACTGGAACGGCCTCGGTTGCCGGCTGTGGCTCAGCCGGTGGAGGAGGCATTATTTCGCCTTCCGCTTGTTTACGGAGTTCTTTCAAATCTTTCATAGCGACTTGTAAGTCCGAGATGATTTCCGGCGTTAGAGTCTTCTTCTCGCGGATGCTCTGAACTAAACCAGGATGCGAATTCCGGATGAATTTGAGAAGCTCGGCTTCGAAGTTACGTACTTCCTCGACTGGAATGTCGTCAACATAGCCATTCGTCGCTGCCCAAATAACGATCACTTGCTCCTCAACATCCACCGGCTGGTATTGCGGTTGTTTCAAGATCTCAATCAACCGCTGTCCGCGCGCTAGCTGTGCTTGGGTGGCTCGATCAAGATCTGAACCGAATTGCGCAAAAGCCTGTAACTCACGAAACTGGGCCAGGTCTATTCGTAACGTGCCCGCTACTTGCCGCAATGCTTTGATCTGTGCAGAGCCGCCCACGCGCGAGACGCTGTTGCCGACGTTAATCGCCGGACGAATACCGCTGTTGAATAAGTCGGCTTCGAGGAAGATCTGTCCGTCGGTAATCGAAATGACGTTCGTAGGAATGTATGCAGAAATGTCTCCGGCCTGCGTCTCGATGATCGGTAGACTGGTCAACGAGCCTGCGCCTTTGGCGTCGGACAATTTCGCCGCTCGCTCGAGCAACCGTGAGTGAAGATAGAAAACGTCTCCCGGGTAAGCTTCGCGCCCGGGCGGACGCCGAAGCAGCAGCGAGATCTCACGATACGCCGCCGCCTGCTTGGAAAGATCGTCGTAAATGGTTAGTGCGTGCCGGCCATTGTCGCGGAAGTACTCACCCATTGCCGCGCCCGCGTACGGCGCGAGGAACTGCATGGCCGCAGGATCAGAGGCAGTTGCTTTGACTACGATCGTGTAATCCATGGCACCAAAGTCTTGCAACGTCTTCACGACTTGCGCGACGGTCGAGGCTTTTTGTCCGATGGCTACATAGATGCAGATTACGTCCTTGCCCTTCTGATTAATGATCGTATCGACGGCTACAGCGGTTTTTCCTGTCTGCCGATCGCCGATGATCAACTCGCGTTGGCCGCGACCGATTGGCACCATTGCGTCGATCGCCTTTAGCCCTGTCTGCAATGGTTCCTTCACCGGTTGCCGATCAACTACTCCCGGCGCGATACGCTCAATTGGATTGTAGTGCTCGGTTATTAATGCTCCCTGATCGTCGATGGGATTGCCCAGCGCGTCGACTACACGACCGATCAATGCGTCCCCCACTGGCACTTGCATGATCCTTCCGGTGCGCTTGACCAGGTTACCTTCCTTGATCGCCTGGAACTCGCCGAACAAAACGGCGCCGACTTTGTCTTCTTCGAGGTTCAGTGCCAAGCCACGCACATCATGCGGAAATTCCAGCAGCTCACCGGCCATGACTTTCTCTAACCCGTGGATCCCGGCAATTCCATCGCCGACTTTGATAACCGTCCCCACTTCCATGACGGTGACACCGCTGTCGAAATTCTCAATCTGCCGTCGGATAATTTCGTTTATCTCGTCTGCTCTAATCTCATCCATCTTCATTTCCTCAAACTGATTTTCCCGCCAGGTGGCCTTCTAACTGCTGCAGTTGGTTACGAATGGATCCGTCGTACACAGTTGAGCCAATTCGCGTAATCATTCCGCCGATTATTGATTCGTCTGTGGCAAAGCTGAATCGGACCTTCTTGCCAGTCATCGACGTCAAGCGTCGCTCGAGCGATTGCTGAATATCTTCCGGAACAGGCCGCGCTGTGGTTACTTCCGCTGCTATCACTCCCGAGCGCTCGTCAAGCACTTGTGCAAACCGCCTGTTGATCTCCGCCAGCTCAGTAAGTCGTTGATTCTTAAGCAAAACCCTAAGGAAATTTGCCGTCTGAGTACGGACTTTTGTGCGCCGAACTAATTCTTCCAGCACACTGCGCTTTTGGTCATAGCTGATTGTGGGATTACTGAGTACTTCGCGAAGGAGGTCACTCGATTGGATCATCGCCTCCCAACGGACCAGCTCCTCCTGAATTTGCCGCGCTTCCCCTCCCGCGATTACCGCATCAGCCAAGGCCGAAGCATAACGGCGAGCAACAGTTTGCGAACTCAATTCTTGCTCCTTCCAAGCTGGTCTACACTAGCCGCAATAATCCGCTTATCATCATCGCTACGAATTTCTCGCTGAATAGTTTGCTCGGCCAGCCGCGCGCTCTCGGCTGCGGCGAATCTCCGCAACTCCTGTCTTGCTGCCTTGCCCGCGCTTTCAACTTCCCGCTGTGCTTGCTGTCGCAGTTTCGTCATCTCAGCTTCCGTTGCGGCCTTGATTCGCTCGCGTTCAGCTTTTGCCTCAACTTTGGACTGCTCACGAATTGCGGTTACTTCCGCATCAAGGTCCTTTATCCTTGACTCTACTTCCTCAAGTTTTTTTAATGCCGCTTCCTTTTCCTCGCGCGCGATTTGCAGCTCACGCTTAATCCTTTCGCGGCGTGCCCTCAAGGCCTCGCTCACCGGCCGGCCAAACTTGCGGTGCAAAAACCACGCGGCAAAAATGAAGAGTGCGAGGTTGAAGAATTTCCAAGCCTCGAGGCCCGGATAATTCAACCACTCAGGGTATGCAATTAATAGCAACAACAAACTCATTAGGAACTTACCGAGCGCCCCAGGATCTGCGAGCTTATTTGACTTGCCAGCTTCTTGGCTTCTTCCAATAAAGTCCCACGCGCTGCTTCAGCTTGCCGGGCAATCTCCTGCTTCTCACGCGCAACTTGATCGGTTAGTTCGTCGCGCGCTGCTGCCACTTGAGATTCTCTCGCTCTCATTGCCGTCGCTCGCTCCTGCTCAAGGAGGCTGTAACCTTCGGCACGGGCTGCGCGCAGAGTCTGTTCGTAGCTGCGAAGCGATTCATCAACTGAGCTAATCAGCTTCGACGACTCACTGCGCAGTCCTTCGCCTCTTTTCTCCCGTTCTTCCAGAATTCGGTTAATGGGTTTGAAGAGGGTTCTGCTCAATAAGAAAACCATCAGGACGATGATTATCAAATGCAGCAGCATGGTGCCGTCGGGCACCAATTGAATTTTGCTAGCTATGAACCCGAGCAGAATGAGGCCCATAAATTAACTGATAGCAAACGCCTAAGGCGACAAAATTAGCGGTCTGAAAAGTTGCCGAGTCTAGCATTGCGATCTAAACCGGGTCAAGGTACGACCCTGATAGGTCGTGGGGTAAAAATGTGGCGAGACTCAACTTGGGTACACTCGAGCACGGAACCGCGAGCGCAGCCAGCGGTTAGTTCAACTAAATACTCTGCCATCTTAACCCGCTCGCTCCGCTCGCGCTTCTGCGGCGAAGGGCCTTCGGCGTTGGCGGCGCCTCACCTTTACCCCCTACTCCCTTGGGTTTCGCGCGGAGCTACGCGGCGTGTGCCCCTGTACATTGTACACTCGCCGGGTGGCGCATCTGCTATCCCTAAACGGCCGCTATTTATTGAACTAAAATGCTGTTCGTTGGGCCAAAACGCGCGGCCATGCACATCGGGGCGGCGCTGGATTGGGCAAGGGCCGCTGTACATTGTACAGCGGCTAGCCGATGGCGGGGCGGGCGGCTGGCAGTAGCAAATTATAAATCCGTTCCAGATCGCTGGCGCCGTAATATTCGATCTCGATTCGGCCGCCGCTGCCGCTCTGGTTCTCTGTGATCCGAACCTGCGTTCCCAGGTAACGGCGAAGCTTCGATTCAGCGGCGCGAACGTTTGGATCGGTCGCCGGGAGCCTTGTCTTGCGACCCTTTGGTCCCTGCCCCTGCTCCATTGCCCGAACCATGCGTTCCGTCTCTCGCACTGAGAGGCCACGCTCGATGATCTTGCGGGCGAGCCGGCGCTGCTCATCCACATCCGTCGTGCCCAATATTGTGCGCGCATGGCCCGTCGACAGTTTTGCTTCTTCAATAAGTCTTTGAATGTCCTCCGGCAGTCGCAGCAGCCGAAGGTAGTTTGTGATGTAAGTTCGGTCTCTGCCTATTCGCTCCGCGAGCGACTCCTGCGTCAGGCCAATCGTGTCGATCAACTTTCGATAGGCGTGGGCTTCTTCAATCGCATTCAGATCTTCTCTCTGAATGTTTTCAATCAATGCCAGCTCGAGCAGCTTATCGTCCGGCACGTCTCGAATGACCACGGGCACGCGATTCAAACCTGCGAGCTGCGCAGCGCGCCAACGACGTTCGCCGGCAACCAGTTCAAACCTCAATCCCTTCTTTCGCACCAGCAGGGGCTGCACAATGCCGTTCGCTGTAATTGAACTTGCCAGTTCGACAAGTTTCCGTTCATCGAACCTTGTGCGCGGCTGCATCGCGCTTGGATCGATCAAGTCGATTGCTACTTCGAGCGATTCGTCGGTCGAGACTGGTTCCTCAGCCGACAGCAGTGCGCCCAACCCCCGGCCCAATGGCTTTCGAGTCATGAGCAAGAATCTCCCTCGCTAAATCTATGTAGGCTTCGGAGCCTTTGGAGTGCTTGTCGTAAAGAATGATAGGCTTGCCATAGCTTGGCGCCTCAGCGAGCCTTACGTTTCTTGGGATTACCGTTTGAAAAACCTGCTGCCCGTAGAAGTCTCGCAGATCCGATGCTACGGCTGCTGAAAGATTGGTCCTCTCGTCGTACATCGTGAGCAGTAGCCCTTCGATTGTCAGAGTCGGATTGTGCAGACGGCGAATCCGGGCGAGCGTGTCAAATAACTCGGTCACACCCTCCAGTGCGTAGTACTCGGCTTGTATGGGAACCAGGAGAGATTTGGCAGCTGTAAGCGCGTTCAGCGTTAGCAACCCCAATGACGGCGGGCAGTCAATGATGATTAGGTCGTAGTTACCTTCAACCTCGGACAACGCTTCTCGCAGCCTGAACTCTCGCCTTTCGACATCGACTAATTCAACCTCGGCGCCGGTCAGATCTTTGTTAGCCGGCGTCACATGAAGACCCGGTATTTCTGTTTCAATTATTGCCGAACTGATAGGCTCGTTTAGGACTAAGGTATGGTAAAGCGTCTTGCGAAAGCTGCCTCGGATAATGCCGATGCCCGAAGTGGCATTTGCTTGAGGATCAGCGTCTACCAGAAGCACACGCAAGCCGTCGCTGGAAATAACGGCTGCGAGGTTCACCGCCGTGGTTGTTTTGCCCACGCCGCCTTTTTGGTTAGCCACGGCGATCGTTTTAGCCATTTTTGGTAGCAGCCGCCTGCAATTTGGACGCTAAACTATCACAAGCGCCGATACGGTACCATAACCAAATACACAGAATTACCTGCTGTAGCCACCGTTTTGCTGCTTATTTTGAGTGATACGATCGTTGGCTACCGCAAGTGGTTCTGATTTGCGTCATGTTTCACGTGAAACATCAGGGCGCTGTCGGGCGAACGCTGAGGTGAACCAGGAGGGTCGATAGGGCTGCCGGAGTTAGGCCAGGAATCTTTCGCGCTTGCCCGAACGTTAACGGACGCGCACGCTCAAAACGCTCCACCATCTCATGCGACAGCCCGCTAAGGCCGTGATAGTTAAAATCGGGCTGGATTCGCAGAGCGTCATGCTGATTAAGCCGCTGTAGAACAGAACGATGAGCGTCGATGTAGCCTGAATAAAGAGAGTCGGCGAGTGCGGTTTCAAGATCTTCGTCGGAAATACGACTTACAACTTGCGCCGGCAATAACGATCGGATGACGTCGCTGGTTACGCCAGCTCTCTTGCCAAGTTGCGCTAGCGTCACAGAGTCGCCCAAGTCGACGCCTAAGCTCGCGCTGAGCGTCCCATAGGCTGCAT
Source organism: Pyrinomonadaceae bacterium (assembly GCA_035281525.1). Taxonomy (GTDB): domain Bacteria; phylum Acidobacteriota; class Blastocatellia; order Pyrinomonadales; family Pyrinomonadaceae; genus PSRF01. Next base: position 24,910 of record DATEDU010000027.1, read on the forward strand.
CTGAGCGCTTTAGCCGCGTATCCTCGAGCAGTCGGCCTAATCGGGAAATTCTCTCTCGACGAGCATTAAACCGGTCCCACTCTTCATCTCCGATTAGTCCCAGTTCGCGGCCATAGGGCTGAAGCCTGGCGTCGGCATTGTCGTAACGCAGCGCCAATCGATGTTCTGCTCGGGAAGTAAACACGCGGTATGGTTCGTCTACGCCTTGGGTAATCAGGTCGTCGATTAAAACGCCGATGTAGGATTCCTCTCGGCGCAAACGGAAACTCCGTCGCCCTTTCACCAGTAAAGCGGCGTTAATCCCTGCGATCAATCCCTGACACGCAGCTTCTTCATAACCGGTTGTCCCGTTGATCTGACCCGCGTGAAATAAACCTGCAATTCGGGTTGTCTGCAGATCTGGTCCGAGCTCTCGCGGGTCAACAAAGTCGTATTCAATAGCGTAGCCGGGGCGAATAACCTTGGTTTCGTCAAGACCGGGTACCAGCCGGACGAGCTCCTGCTGAAGCTCAGACGGAAGTGAGGTCGAAAAGCCGTTGAGATAGACCTCATTCGTATCATGTCCCTCGGGCTCCAGGAAGAGTTGGTGCCGATCCTTTTCGGCAAACTTCACCACTTTGTCTTCAATGGAAGGGCAATACCGGGGGCCGATGCCGCGAATTTTTCCGGAGTACAGAGGGGAAAGATGAAGATTTCGTCTAATCGCATCGTGAACGACGTTCGAGGTGTAGCCGACATAGCAACTCAACTGCGGCTGCTCAATGCTATCGGTCGCAAAAGAAAACGGGACAGGCCGTTCATCGGGCGGCTGCGGGTCAAACGCGTCCCAGTCGATAGTTCTGCCATCGAGACGCGGTGGCGTTCCGGTCTTCAGTCTGCCAACTGGAAACCCTATCCGTTTCAAAGCCTCTGCAAGTTCAATCGAAGCTGGCTCACCGGTTCTACCTGCGCTGTACGCGTGGCGGCCCGTGTGCACCATTCCGTTCAGAAAAGTGCCCGTCGCTATAACAACAGCACTAGCGCCAAAACGCCGGCCGTCCTGCATCTCAATGCCTTTAATCTTTCGGTCGCGAACTACCAGGTCGAGTACGATCCCCTGGCGTAGTTGGAGATTTGGAGTAGCCTCCAATGTCTGTCGCATTTCTCGTCGATAGATGGATCGATCCGCCTGCGCTCTGGGCGACTGCACAGCACGGCCGCGCGAGCGATTCAGTAGCCTGAACTGAATGCCTGATCGATCGGCGACACGACCCATTACGCCACCGAGAGCATCTATCTCCCGCACCAGGTGTCCTTTTGCGATTCCGCCAATAGCTGGATTGCATGACATCTGTGCTATGAGGTCCAAGTTCATAGTCACCAATGCAGCCTCAGCTCCGAGCCTCGCCGCGGCAACGGCAGCCTCGCACCCGGCGTGACCTCCGCCGATTACAATCACATCAAATACTTCGTCAAAACTCATTTGTTACTTCCCTATGCAGAAGGTCGCGAAGATCTCGGACAGTAAGTCCTCAGTCGTTGTCTCGCCGGTGATCTGACCAAGGTAACGCAAACTGTTATGAAGTCCCACCAACACGAGCTCTTCGCTTGCATTCTGTTTGAGCAACTCCAAAGACTGTCTAATCTCCGATCCAGCACGACGCAGTAGATCGTGATGACGCACATTCGTGATCAAGAGACCATCGTTCCTCGCGTCAACTGTGCCGAACGGAGCCAGTATAGCAGCACAGAGTTGTTCGACACCTGATCCAGTCAACGCCGAGACGTCGACGCTACTCGAACCATTGAGCTTCACATGATCAAAACTCGACAGGTCGCTCTTGTTGCGCGCGACGACGTGCCTCACATTCGACGCGTCTGAAAGTAAACTTCGATCTTCGTCCGTTAGCTCTGTCGATCCATCAAGCACGACGACGATTAAGTCAGCATCCGCCATAGCCTGACGCGTCCGATTAACTCCGATTCGTTCTACATCGTCGTTCGACTCACGCACTCCTGCCGTGTCAGTCAACAATACCGGTACGCCGTTAATACTTACAGCCTCAGTAATGGTGTCCCGCGTCGTCCCCGGAATGTTCGTGACAATAGCACGCTCATGTGCCAGTAACTTATTGAAGAGACTAGACTTACCGACATTCGGTCGACCCGCGAGAGTCACACGCAAGCCGTCTCGCAACAGGTGTCCTGCCGCGAAAGTGCTTGCTAGCTGTTCGAGGCTTTCAAGCACCTCTTCGAGCGTCCGGCCGATTTCATCCTTGCGAACTTGTGGTAAGTCGTCTTCGACAAACTCAAGTGCAGATTCGAGGACCACGATCGTCTGAATCAGTTTGTCCTCGAAAGGTTGAAGCCGCAGAGACAACTCTCCCATCGCTTGCCGAGTAGCTTGCTTCGCGGCTGCTTCAGTCTGAGCGTCGATCAGATCGCGGATTGCCTCGGCCCGGCTTAGATCCAGCTTCCCGTTACTCAACGCTCGCAAGGTGAATTCACCAGGACCTGCGAGCCTACCGCCGTAACCCAGGATCAAATCGATGACCTGGCGAACGATCACAGGTGAGCCATGACAACTGATCTCAACGACGTCTTCACCCGTGTACGAGTGAGGAGCTTGAAAGTAGGTCAGGAGACATCTGTCGATGACGTCATCTTTAGATTTAATGCTTTTTAAGACAGCGCGTGAGGGTTCAGGTGAGAAATCAGGATCAGCTAAAAGCTTGCGAGTGAGAGGGAGCGCGTGTGGCCCACTCACACGTATCACAGCAATCGCGCTGCGGCCGGCAGGCGTGCTTAATGCCACTATCGTATCCATCTCTACAATTCCTGGTGGAAGATAGTATGCGCAAGGGAATTTCCTTAAGAACGATGTTTTAACGCGACCTTTAGCTTGCGCTCCGAACCTTCACCAACTGATTCTGTGTGAAGGTCAGGGCTCTCGGCAAGCGCAACGTGAATGATTCGCCTTTCATTTGCGTTCATGGCGCCAAACGTAAAAGCGGTGCCGGTCGCTCTCACCTGGGTCGCCGCATGCATCGCCATCGCGCGTAGCTCGGCTTCGCGCGTTGCGCGAAATCCATGAACATCGCAAACAAGACGCTGGCCTTGCGGCAATGTTCGACCAAAAATCTGACTCAGCAGGTGCTGCAACGCCTCCAAAAGCTCGCCGCCTTCCGTCTGTAGTACCTCGGCGTCGCGACCATCGAGATTCAACAAACAACGGTCGGGCTGATCTTGAACGGACACATCTAGAGACAAGCCTGACTTCTCGAAAACTTCCTTCAAAAAATTTCCAGCTTCTTCACAAGTCTGATTCATGATTCTATTTCGAAACTACAAGTAAACTTTACTTCACGCCTTCGAGGTGGCCAATTTCTTCTTTTGTGCACTCGGCGACTGCTTTTCAGGTGGCTGCTTATCCTCCTCCGAACGCGTCAGATGGTTTATCAGAAACTGCTGGCTAAAGCCTACTATGTTTCCAACCAGCCAGTAGACCAACAGACCGGACGGCGCGCCCCACAATACGTAAAGCATGAAAATTGGCATTCCGATCGCCATCATCTTCCGTTGAAGTGGATCGGCAGAAGGCGCCGGCGTAATCAGTTGCAGAACGATCATCGTACCCGCCATCAAAAACTCGAGAATGTGAAACGGATCGCCGGCCGAAAGATCCGGAAGCCATATAAATGTGGCCTGGCGGAAATCGAGTGAGATCGTGATCGCACGATACAGCGCAAAGAGGAATGGCATCTGAATCAGGAGAGGCAAGCAGCCGCCGAGCGGGTTCCCTTCCTTCATCAAGCGCAACTGTTCCATTTGCAGGTCTTTGAGCCTCGGATCGCTCTGCTTCAACCCTTTCATTTTTTCCTGAATCTCTTTCATCTTGGGCGCGAGCTTCTGGGCCTTTTTCATCGCTTTCGATGAGCGCCACTTCAGAGGAAAGAACAGCGAATAAATGACTATCGTGAACAGAATGATCGCAAGTCCGTAGCTGTTCGTGAGTCGATACAACCACCTGATGGCCCACAAAATGGGTACTGCGATGGGTCTCGATAACCAACTGAACCAGCCATAATCAATCAGGCCGTCAAGATCAATCGCGCGCCCCGCTACTTGGGTAATCTCGGCGTTGGCTTTTTGCAGAATGTAATGGTCCTTTGGTCCAACATAGACGAGAGTACTGGAGCCGTCGGTCGGAACTGGAACCAACCCGGAAATCAGATACCGTTTCTCAGGTTTGCCGTTGATTTTATGGTCGTATTGGACCGTCCGATACTCAAGTCCTTCTGCCGGCTTTGTAGGGATGGCGACCATTGCGAAATAGGTGTCGCCTACACCGGCCCAGTGTGCGGTTCCTGAAAGCGCCAGGCGATCTGGGCTGTTTGAGTTTTCATTGATGGCTGCGGCAGCGTGTCTTTCAACCCGATCACCGAAAGAGGCTATGGCTTCGGGCGCCACGGAGTAAAACGTGTAGTATGGAACACCCTGATCGCCAATACTTGGGCCAACCTTCAAACGGGCCTGCGGCACAGGTGCTCCGCCGCGCTTTAGATTCAGGTCAACCAGCAGGTCGTATCGCTCAGCATCGATCGTTATTTTCTTCGTAACTTCCAGTCCGGTACCTGCGTCGGAAAGCACAAAAGTGACTGCTCTTTTCTCATTTGCGCTTAGCGAGATTTCAGCGTCGCCACTCTGAGCGTCGACTCCCTCGACTTTGTATGTCTTTGACGAAAGAACTACGTCAAGGGAATTGTCACCAGTTACGATTTGTAGGGGCACTTCACGTGGCTGGCGTTTTAAACCTTCAGGTGAAATTAGCTCGAGTGGAACCTTGTTGTTCCTGGTGCTGGCGGAGGAGTAGATCTCGCGGCCACTATCCTTGTTCCTCTTGATGATCCAGCTGACAGGTTCGGCGCCGAGATTGTCGAACTGTGCTTCGTAAAGCGGTGTCTTGATGCGTACCGTTCTGCGTTCGACGTCTAAACTTGGCTGACTTGTTGGAGTAGGAGACGTCGCCGGTTGACTCGTTGGGGATGCCGCCGACGTTGCTGCTGGGGATGGCGACGTGGCAGCCGTTTGTTGTTGCGTCTGCTGAGGATTTTTAACAGGAAATAAATAACTCCACAGGAAGATAATTCCAGCGGAGATTAACAACGCCAGTACTAAGCGTTTCTGCTGCTGCATCAAAACTTTACGTCACTCGACAGGTAGTTAGGCTATTCACTTTACGGGGTCGTAACCGCCCGGATTGAACGGGTGGCATCGACATAACCTGCGCAGCGCGAGTGAACTTCCGCGGAAGACGCCGTACTTGTCGATAGCTTGCATCGCATACTCTGAACAAGAGGGAACAAATCTACAAGCAGGCGGAAGGAAAGGTGATATCGCTAACTTATAAAACCTAAGAAGTGAAATAAGAACTGTTTTCACACCGTTTGTGATTCAACCTTTAGGTCAACCTGTTCCTCGCGTGCTACCGAAGTGACGATCCTCTCAAATTCTTCAAACCGGTTGCGGCTTTGTGGTGTTAACAGCGTTCGCCTGGCGTTTAACACCCAATCATATCCCCTTTGCAGGCTATTGAGGCTATTTGCAGTCACGCGAAAGGTCTCGCGGAGCAAACGTTTCGCTCTGTTTCGATCGACCGCCTTACCAATAGCCTTGCGCGATGCCGTCACTCCAAGACGATGATGCGCCAGAGAGTTAGGCGCCACAAAGGCCGTCAGAAAAAAGCCCTCGTAACGCTTCCCAGTTCGATAAACCTTCTGAAAATCCTTGCTACCACGAAGGTGCGTTTCCATAAAAACAACGCTAGTAATGGGAGGGCGTGAGCCGTTTTCGGCCTTTGGCGCGCCTTCGTTTCAGGACTAACCTTCCGTTCTTGGTCGCCATCCGCGCGCGAAAGCCATGAGTCTTGGCTCGGCGCCGGTTGTTAGGCTGAAAAGTTGGCTTGGCCATAGATCGGATTTACCTCCTACGCGAAAACGGTAAGACTATCTGCCAGTGTCTTTTATGTCAAGAAACGGCCTGCAAGAAGAACCGTCACAGCGTGGCGTTGATCGACAAGATCGACAAAAATTGAAGCTGCGTGGACATTGGCCAAACACCTTTTTACTCAAGTGTGTTTTATCAGGCGCGTTCTCTTGATCAGATTACTCACGCTGTGTTAGTCTCCGAACCCGTTAGAGGAACTCTCGCTAAGTTATTGATAAATATCAGCTTAATGCATTACTTGAAGGCGCAAGGTGTTTTTCCACAGACCTGAGGAAAACGCTGTGGAAAAGATTTCTCCTCCTTAAACCTGACGTAAACCCAACTCTTTAGTCATACGCTGCGAGCCATACGCGGTTCTCGAGCGAATGGCAATTTTTTGACACTCGGCGACTGCGAGGCTGCTCCCAAACCTTCAAACGCCAGAGAAGGCAATACCTGTGATGCCCGATGTGATCGCTCAAAGTGGCGTATGGAATGACATCCTTGGTTCAATCAACCGAAAGCTCAATCAGGAAACAGTAGAAACGTGGTTCAGTGCGATCGAGTTTAAGGGTCTCGATTCGGCGCACAATGTCATTCGACTTGGCGCGCCGAACGAAGTTGTAAGAGATTGGGTTAAGCGAAACTACACCGGATTATTAGATCAATCGCTTTCAGAGCTGAATCTCCAGGGATATTCGGTCGACTGGATTGTCGAAAGTGCGAGCCGGCCGAGTAATTCAGTAACGGCCTCTCGTCAAACCGGCACTGGTGCTGCTGCCGCGCTCTCTCCATCAATTGCGTTTTCGAAAAACGTCGTTTCTGATTCCCGTGATAATGCTTCTTCTGTTTCCGAGCCTGCCAAACCAGTTGTGATTGAGCGCTCACTCAACGCCAAATACACTTACGACAGTTTCGTAGTTGGATCGTGCAATCAGTTTGCTCATGCCGCTTCTCTGGCAGTTGCTGAAGCGCCTGGCCGCACATATAACCCTCTATACATCTACGGCGGAGTGGGTTTAGGTAAAACTCACCTCATGCACGCTTGTGGTCACGCAATAAAACGGCGAAACCCGCATTTGAACCTCTGCTATCTGTCGTCTGAGCGATTCATGAATGAACTCATCAGTGCTATTCGCTACGACAAAACTCCTGCGTTCCGCGAAAAGTACAGGTCAGTAGACGTACTTTTGATCGATGACGTGCAATTCATGGCCGGCAAAGAGCGCACTCAGGAAGAGTTTTTTCACACCTTCAACTCGCTTTACGACCAGCAAAGACAGATAGTCATCAGCTCTGATTGTCCTCCCCGAGAAATCCCGACGCTTGAAGAGCGACTGCATTCCCGGTTTGAGTGGGGACTAATCGCCGACATCGAGCCGCCGGACCTGGAAACAAAGGTGGCAATCATTAATCGAAAAGCTGAGATTATGGGAGTGGCGATTCCGGATGACGTCGCGTTGTTCATTGCCACGAGAGTGAAAAACAATGTTCGCGAGCTCGAAGGATCTCTGGTCAGGCTTATTGCCATTGCATCGCTGCGTGGCGCCAAAATAACCAAAGCTTTAGCACAGGATGCGATTCGGAATATCGCGGGCGAGCACGAGTTAGAGGTTCTTACTATCCAGGAGATTCAAAGAGTTGTTGCTAATACATTCACGTTGCGAGTTGAGGAACTCGTCTCTAAAAGCAATGCTCGCAAGTTCTCTCGCCCCCGTCAGATCGCGATGTATCTTTGTAAGAAACTAACGAAGCACAGTTATCCGGAAATCGGTCGAGCTTTTGGAGGCAAACATCACACTACGGTGATTCATTCTTTTGAAAAGATTGAGTCTCTCAAAGCAACTGATACTGCTCTGCAGAAATTGGTTGATGAGCTTTTCACAAGGCTGCAAAAGTAAATCAGTTTTCATACCTAATTTCCACAACGTGTCCTTGGCTTTTTCTAATGATTCAGGTAGATATAGTTTTCTTAAACAGGATCGACATAAAGGTGTTTGAGGAAGAAGAGTGATCGTACGTGGAACCGATCTGCCCGATCAACTTTTCCGACGGCAATAAATAAAATTTAACTATTGAATCAACAGATTCTGTGAACTCGATTTAATAGCAGCAAAGGTTTTATTTGGTTTTCCTCAAATCCACAGGAACCTACTACGGCTACTGGATTTAGATCCAATGGATTCTTAATCGGCAATAGTCTTTGGCGTTAAAGGAGAGTCGAACATGCAATTCGTAGTAAGCAAACAAAACCTGCAAAAGGAACTCAGCTTCGTCCAGGGAGTGGTCGAGAGAAAGAATACGATACCGGTGCTTTCGAACATTCTGATTGAGTCAGTTGGTGAAAGCTCAATCCGTATTACGGGTACAGATCTCGACGTTACGATCCGCTGCGACATGGATGCCGAAGAGATCAAGGAACCTGGTTCGATCTGCGTTCAAGCACGAAAGCTTTTTGAGATTGCGCGGTTACTCCCTGATGCGCCGGTGAGTTTCAAGAAGGAAGACAACGATTGGGTCACGGTGAAGTGCGACCGCGCTAAATTCAAGATGGTCGGTGTAGCTCGAGACGCTTTCCCTGAAGTACCGACTTTCAAATCGGCCCCGACAAAAATTTCGGCCGGCATTCTGAAGACTCTCATTGACCGGACGATTTTTGCGATTACGCAGGAAGAGTCGCGGTATACGCTCTCTGGCGCCAAGTTCATTTTGGACAATTCCGGGGTGAGGATGGTTACGACAGATGGCCACCGGCTGGCGTATGTTGAAAGAAAAGAGGCTGCGAAAAATGGCGGTCGTGAGCCGGTCGACACTTTAATCCCGCGAAAGACATTGGCTGAACTAACAAAACTCACAGCTGGCTTTGATGGTGAGATCAGCTTGGGTATGGACGAGAATCACATTTATTTCGAGGTTGGTCCGAGGTTGTTGATCTCGCGAATGCTCTATGGCCAATTTCCGAATTACGAGATGGTAATGCCGAAGAACAATGACAAGGCAGTTGAGTTTGACAGCTCGTTGTTGAATCTTGCGATTCGTAGAGTCGCTTTGATGTCGGATGAACGCTCGCATGCGATCCGTTTTCATCTCGAGCCTAATCAGTTAGTGATCAGTTCGCAGAATGCCGAAGAGGGAGAGGCGAACGAAACTATTCAAGCTGAATACACCGGCGAAGAAGCGGACATCGGCTTTAATGCTCAATATCTGCAGGATTTCCTGAATGTGGTGGGCGAGCGGAAGGTGGCGTTCGAGTTCAAGGATGGCAACTCTCAAGCCCAATTACGCCCCACGGACGGCGACGAGTTTGAGTACAAGTATGTCGTAATGCCGATGCGAATTTGATCGGCTGCTAATTTGGTCGAATCAGATTCAACAGATCATGATAAGCCGTCTCTGCTTTGTGAAGATTCTCGGCATAGATCTTCGCCAATGTTTTAATGGAGCCGCCGCAGTGGGGGCAGGTGGTGGTGCCTGACTTAACGTGGCGTTTGCAGCCGCGACACACCTCAAGATGTTGCAGCCGTGTCCGTCTTCCCTTCGCCGTTTTTTGGTTTTCCTGTCTTTTTGTTCCCTTAATTTGAATCAGCGAGTTGGGTGAGATAGGAATGACCTCATCGATGGCCAAAGGTTTGTCGCTGGAAGTAGTTCCGTCGAGGTTTTCAACTATCAACGCGAAGCGGCCGTGGTCGAAGGAGGTGCCAGGAGCACTTTCGACCTGCACAATTCGCTCTCTTAATCCACGTTGCGCCAACTCCAACACGCGGTGATGACAATACGGATTGTTCCCAGAACGTCCCAATAAAGAATGAGACGTCCAGGTGCAGCCACCTCTACACACATCAGCGTAGTAACAACTCCGACAGAAGCCCCACAGATCATCAACAGTACGCGTTTGATTGAAAGCCAACTGCGGAGTCTCGCGCAGAATAGTTCTTAACTTCAGGTCGCGAATGTTTCCGCCAGCATATGGAAACGTCGGGAGTGATGGGCAGCCCTTGATCGTTCCATCTGCTTCAACCCCAATGGTGTTTTGACCGGCATTACAGCCCGTCCAATGCACGCGATCGTCGCCGTTGCCGCGCCACAGATGCTCGTAAGGACCGAAGTAACCGATGTTATTTCCAGGCTGCATCAGTAGACCTCGATCAATTCCCTCCTGGTGTAATTCAGCCAGCAGAGGCATCAAGTTCAGCAGTTCGTAGGGCTGCAACAAGAGCTCAGGGTTATCGGCAGCTCGGCCCATCGCAACTGTCAGTTGAGTCTGCCAATTTTTAGCGCCGCAGTCGATAAATAGATTCATCAATTCGCGCAGCTGAGGAATTACGAATGAAGTTATTTGAGTATTAACGCTGGCAGTCAAACCGCACTCGCTAATCGCTTTCAGAGCTCGGACGGCAGCCGCAAAAGAGCCCTTCACCCCGCGAACTCGATCGTGTTCTTCCTCGAGGCCGTCAATGGATATACCTGCCGCTTGAAGCCCGGCCTCTTTCGCCTGGAGAATACGTTCCCTGGTGAAATGCAGGCCACCAGACTGCATCGTGCAGTCCATTCCGCGCGCACGAATTTCCCGGATGATATCGAGCCAGTCGCGACGCATGTAAGCTTCCCCGCCAATTAGCGTGACTTCGCGCGTGCCCAAGCGCCCGAACTGGCGCACAAGATCTAGACACTCCGCGGTCGTGAGCTCGTCCGGACGCTTTCGTCCGGCTCGCGATCCACAGTGCTGGCACTTTAAATCGCACGCCAACGTAATCTCCCAAACCACGTGAACCGGCCTTAAGCTATCCCGATCACGTTGAGAGAGGTATCGAGCTGGATCTTTCATACGAACTACTACTACTTCTTCTCGAGGCTCGCGATCTTGCTTTCCAAACTCTTTAGAGCGCTCTCGACTTCTTTGATTAACTTCTTGCTAGAGGTGGCGACCTTTCGCATTTCCTGAACATCGCCGCGGGTCATTGCATCCCGAATGGCTGGGCCGTAAGGAATCATCTGTCCCTCTGGTGAGCGAAGAGTCTTTTTCGATTTACGTGCAGGCATTCTTAGGTCTCCTTAGATTTGCGAGGAATTAAGTTGTTTGAGCGAGCGCACATTACCACGAAAAGACACTAAAAAGAAGGCACGAAAGACACGAACTGAAGACATGAAAGCACACGAAAGAATCTCATCAAGCCTATGTTAAAATCCGTTGCATGATCCTTGAGTCAATCGAGGCCCACCACTTTCGAAACTTGAGCGGAACAATCCTCTGGAACCGCGGACTAAACATAATCTGCGGCGACAATGGCCAGGGTAAAACAAACTGGCTGGAAAGCATCTACGTTCTCTCGCGCACAAAATCATTCCGCACCCAACGCTTGCAAGAGTCGATTAAGTTCAGCCAACAGGAAGCATTCATCAGAGGAACTGTTTCGCACGGACAGGAAGTCTCCCGCGAACTCCAGGTAACGCTACAAGGTAGCGCGAAAGTAATCTCGATTAACGGGAAAAAAGAGCCCTTAGCAAGATACTTAAGCCAGCTTCAAGTCTTCGCTTTCACTGCTGATGAACTCGAGGTTATTCGTGGAGCGCCTGATGCTCGACGGCGCTTTATCGATCGCGGAGTCTGTTCGTTGCAACCCGCATTCGTCCAAACTCTCTCTGATTACAACCGCGTGCTCAAACAAAAGAATCGTATTCTTCAAGATGCCGGCGAACTCGAGTTGAGCCTCACTGAAGTCGACGATCTGTTAGAGCCATGGAATCAACAGCTCGTCAAATTGGCAGCGCAAATTCACCACGCACGAGCCGACTACGTCCAACACTTGAATCAAGCTCTTGAGCGAAGACTTTTCGATCGCGAAGAAATTCAAATCCGCTACGTTTCATCCTTTGAGAGCAAGGGCGATTTGAGAAATTACGAGTCGTTGCTCAGTGAAAGGCTTAGGGTGCGGTTGGAAGCTGAAGTGGCCGCGGGGCGGGCCCTGATTGGGCCGCATCGCGACGATTTGGAGGTACTTTTTGAGGGCCGGGAAATGAGGGTTTTCGGCAGTTCCGGACAGCAGCGTAGCGCATTGTTATTATTAGACTTAGCCGCGATTTCAGTGTATAATTCGCATCACGTTGATTATCCGATTTTCCTCATCGATGATGTCGACGCGGAACTGGACGAAAAAAGGATAAACAAGCTCTTGGAATACCTTGAAGGTCGCACGCAAACGTTCGTCACCACGTCTAAGCGAAGCCACCTTCAGGGATTCCTTTCGCGAGCCAGTGTGTACGAGATCGAGGAGGGCAAGTTGGCAAATAATTTTTTGAAGGCCGCAATTTAAAAGCAGTGGGCCTGCGAAGCAGGCTCCAGGCTAAGGCTGGGGCGTGAGCCCAGGCCGCACGTTTGAAGGAGAATAGTTTGACAACAGCAAGTGGAACTGGAACTGGTACCGGTACGGGAGATAAAAAGGGACATGGTACTGGTCCCACAGATAAGAAAGGGCAGTCGTACGACTCCTCTTCAATCACAATTCTTGAAGGCCGTGACGCGGTTCGCAAGCGGCCGGCGATGTACATCGGCTCGACCGGAGAGTTGGGCCTACATCACCTGGTCTACGAAGTCGTAGACAATTCGATCGACGAAGCGCTGGCCGGTTACTGTGACACAGTCGAAGTAACGATCCATCTCGATAACTCGATTACGATCGTTGATAACGGTCGTGGGATTCCCATCGACGAAATCAAGAAGGAGAGAAAGTCGGCGGCGGAAGTTGTGATGACGAAGCTGCACGCCGGCGGCAAGTTTGATTCAAATGCCTATAAGGTTTCAGGCGGACTTCACGGCGTCGGCGTTTCAGTCGTTAATTTTCTCTCCGAGAAAGTAAGGCTCGAGATCTGGAGAGACGGAAAGACTTACGAGCAGGAGTATGTTCGCGGAATTCCCTCAAACGGATTAAAACAAACCGGCAGGACCAGAAAACGCGGCACTAAAATCACCTTCAAACCGGATCCGCAGATCTTTGACGTCACCGAATTCAGTTTCGACAAGCTGTCTGAGCGATTGCGCGAGAAAGCATTTCTCAACAAGGGCATTCGCATAACCATCAAAGACGAACGAGAAGAGCCGGAGCGTTCACACGAGTTTTACTACAAGGGTGGCATTGCGGAGTTCGTAAAACATCTCAATAAAAACAAGTCAACTCTGCACGACAAGCCCATCTATTTCGAAAGGGAAGGCGACAATCTTTCCATCGAAGTGGCCATTCAATATAACGATGGCTATGACGAGAAGGTGTATTCGTTTGCCAACAACATCAACACAGTTGACGGTGGAACGCACCTCTCCGGTTTTCGCTCCGCTTTCACAAGGACCGTCAATGCGTACGCGCAGTCTTCGGGCTTGGCAAAAAACTTCAAAGGCTCACTGACGGGCGACGACGTGCGGGAAGGCCTCGTCGCAGTCATTTCCGTGAAGCTTCCTCAGCCACAGTTCGAGGGTCAAACGAAAGGCAAGCTGAATTCAGACGTAAAAGGCGCCGTCGAATCGTTTCTAAACGAGCGGTTGACTGAATACCTGGAGCAGAACCCAACTGTCGCGCGCCGGATCGTCGGTAAATCTCTCGATGCAGCCCGTGCCCGCGAAGCGGCACGAAAGGCGCGCGAGATCGTCCGCAAAGGCGCTATGGGCTCAACTACGCTGCCCGGGAAACTCGCTGACTGCCAGGAACGCGATCCAGAGAAATCTGAGATTTACATCGTCGAGGGCGATTCTGCGGGAGGATCCGCGAAACAGGGTCGTGACCGCCGAATGCAGGCAATCCTTCCAATTAAAGGCAAGATCCTGAACGTGGAGAAGGCGCGGCAGGATAAGGTCTTGTCGCACACGGAAATCAGGGCTCTCATTACGGCGCTCGGAACGGGTATTGGAAAAGACGATTTCGACATTACCAAGCTGCGTTATCACAAGATAATTTTGATGACTGACGCCGATGTCGACGGCTCTCACATACGAACGCTGCTGCTCACATTCTTTTTCCGGCAACTGCCAGAGCTCGTCGAACGCGGCCACGTCCATATTGCGCAGCCGCCGCTGTTCAAAGTAAAGCGGGGAAAGACTGAGGAGTACATCAAAGATGAGACTCTGATGACTACGTACCTGATGAAGCAGGCTACTACCGACATGACTGTAGCTGCGGCTGGTGCCAAGGAACCGATTGCGGGTCGCGAGTTGTCCAGATGGTTGGAGCAACTTGTCGATTTCAAACACTACTGCGAACGAGCTACACGGCGGCTCAGCGGTGACGCCCAATTACTCGACAAGCTGCTTGAAGCTTTTGCTGGGAAGAAAGGCGTGCTGCGTAAAGAAGGCACGACGCTCCGCAAGGTCTTCCAGGATCGCGACCTGATGGCGAAAGTTGAAGGAGTGCTGGCGAAGGCTGGCTACAAGACGGAACTGGAGACCGATGAAGAGCACGATCTATGGGAAATTGAAACGACGACCATTTCTGGCGTGCGTGTGTTGATTAACTGGAACTTCGCGAGCCTAGTCGAGTTTCAGAAGGCTGTGGAACTCTTCCTAAAACTTGAGGAGAAACTCGCGCCTCCTTTTGTAGTGGGCGGCAATGGCTCGAACGAAGAGATTGCCACGCGAGAATTGCTGCTGGAGAAGGTTCTGACCGCTGCGAAGAAAGATTTGGCAATTCAGCGCTATAAAGGCTTGGGTGAAATGAATCCGGACCAGTTGTGGGAAACGACTATGAACCCGGAGAAGCGCACGCTCCTGCAAGTGCGAATCGACGATACGTTCGAGACGGAAAACATCTTCACAGTTTTGATGGGTGACCAGGTCGAGCCGCGCCGGAAGTTCATCGAAGATAATGCACTCGATGTAAGAAACTTGGACGTTTAGAATCGCAACTCCAACACAAGCCCCAATCTTTTTCATATCCGTGCTATCCGTGTAAATCTGTGGCTGGTTATCCCGCAGAAACAATGGCCACAGACTTACACGGATAACACGGATAAACAGAACGGTTTACTTCTCGGGATATCGGGTGACGCGGAAGCGCCAGAACCTCAAAGGCGTTTCCGGAGGAATTCCAGCCTTACGTGCAGCGATCTCTACCTGTTTAGTTACTGAATCCACTCCCTCCAAATCAGGTAACAGCAATCCACGATGCGTGCCCGTGTCGTCTTCAACAATCACGCCGTACATCGTTGCATCAAGCTCATCAAACAATGCCGGCTCTGGCGGTGACAGCACGTCAACAGAAAACATCAGGCTCTCAAGTTCCTCCGGTATAACCGGTGAGAAACGAGGATCTCTCGTGGCGGCGTTAATCGCGTTCGCAATTAGTTCTTCCGCCAGGGTGTCCTTTACTGGTTCGATGGTGCCGATGCAGCCTCGTAGTTGGCCCTCAAGAGTTTTGAGTGAGACGAAGCACGCGGCGCGTGCGGACAGAAGATCTGAGGGATGTAGAGGTGGCTCGATCTGAGTTCCGTACAAAACGTAGGTTTCCACCGCGGCGCGCGCGAGTGCGGGAAGGTCGGTTTCGGGAAGCGTCGAAGTTTGGAGATGCTGAGCGGATCTGTCGGTGAGTAGTTCTGGTGGCGTTGAGCTTTGAATCCGCTGACTACCGTAAGCGGTTCTGTGGTCGAGTGGTGTGGCCGTTAGCTGTGCTACCAGATAGCCGACACCAAACGGCGCCTCGTAATGCAGAACTTCACAATCGAGCGGCAACTGCCGAATCGCTCCAAAAGCTACCAGCATTGATCGATAACCACACTCGCCCGCAATCCGACGCAGGTCCTGATCGATGTTGATGATCCGGTCAGGACAATTGCATCGAAGCGCGTCGACGACCTCGTTATCAAAAATATATGCCGTGGGGTTGTAGCCGGCGGGCGCATCCGGTTTAAGTCTGTGACTTAAGTCACCGCTCGCAACTATCGCCACGGACCGGCCGAGCTCATTGATCGCTTTGCCGATGCAGGACCCAAAACGCAGATGATCCTCATTGGAGAGAAAGCTATAACCAAGCGCGACGACTCGACCGGTCCACCCGTTGTGATACAGAAAGTACAACGGCACAGCGGTGCCGTGGTCCAAGTGGTGACCGCCCAAACTCACCACATCGTATCCGTCTGCGTGAGCAGACCTGGCAATCGCCGCTAGCAACTCATCGTCGAGCGATACTTCGAAGTGGACAGCGGGAGCTCGGAAGTTGGCGAAGTCTCCGGTAACTTTGGTGCCACGGTAAGCAACGAAAGCGTAATGCTCGAGTGGCGCATGAGGTGAAATGAGGACTACGGTTTCGGCGCCGCTGTCGATGAGCCGTCTCGTGAGTTCGGCCATCGCGTCAATCGATCCTCGTACTTCCGCGATTGATTCGTGGCCTACCTCCGGAACCATAATCGGCGGATGAGGAGCAATGCCCGAGAAAACGATCGAGCTTTCGTTTCGCATTGCTAATCTCCTAATTGTCAGGAAACGCGGTTATTTTAGCACATTGGGACTCCGCAGATAACGCTGATTCACAGATTACGCAGATTACACAGATTCATAAGAAAAGATCAGGGGGCAGGCCGACAGCACGTTTCTGACCGTTGGCGATCAATGCTTGTCCAATGTAGTCTGTGTAATCCGTGTAATCTGTGGACAGTTTTATGGAGCGATTCGACGTACTAATTGTGGGGGCGGGACCGGCGGGGTCTTTTGCGGCTGAGCTGCTTGCGAAAAACGGCGTGACCGTCGCACTTTTTGATGGCCGGCCTGAAGGCACTCCCAAAGCCTGCGGCGGCGGTGTGACGTCGAAGGCCCTTAAGGCATGGCCTCACTTGTTGAATGCTGTCGGCCGGACCGTGAATGAGCTCGAGATGTACTCGCCGTCCGGAAAGCGACTTCACCTGAAGCTCGACGAGCCTTTTGCGATCTACTCACGCATTGCATTTGACTGCTACCTGCGCGACCGAGCTCAAGCGGCAGGCGCGAAAGTTTTTTCTACTAAGATTTCGGCGCGAACCATCAAACGAACGGAAAGCGGCTGGATTCTACGCGCGCCCGATGGTGCCGAGTGGAGCGGTCAAATCTTGGTGGGTGCTGACGGAGCAGGCAGCGGAGTCGCACGGATCCTTGCTGGTCCATTGCCCCCCTCGGAAATGGAAGTTGCCTTCGGCTATCGCGCGCCTCTGCCCGACACAGACGAAGCACCTACGGTCGTCGCGTTTCTTCCGAAGTGGGTTGGCTATGCCTGGGCCTTTCCGCGGCCGGATCATATTTCGTTTGGAATCGCCACCACACAAGACGCTTTTCAACACGAGCCGCTGGACAAGTTGTTATGGGATTTCATGATCGGTTACTACCGCCAACGCGAAGATGACAAGGCCAAACTTTGGACCAGCCGCAAAGTCGATCAAGAGCGCGACGAAAGGATCAAACGAAAGCTCGCGGGCACTGCCGAACGCTACGCAGCGCGCATTCCCGGTCTCACTGACACAACCTGGGACAAGAGACGAGCCTGTCGCGATGGATGGGCTTTGCTCGGTGACGCAGCGGGCTTTGCGGATCCGGTAACCGGAGAAGGAATCTATTACGCATTACGTTCGGCGGAGTTGTTTGCGGAGACTTTTCTTACCGGCAAGCCGTTGGATTACGAACGACGCTGGCGAGAAGACTTCGGCGCCGAGCTCCGGCGTGCATCACAGATGCGGCGAAGATTCTACGGGAACTTCTGGGGTGCTCCGTTCACGGAGAGAATGATCGAGTTTGCTCGAGGTCATCGTGGAATCAAGCGAGTTTTGGGAGAGTTGGTTGCCGGCGACCAGGGCTATACCGATTTGAAGAAGAAACTCGCCCGCAGCGCTTTACGGCCGTAAGAAGCGCTGAGTGCTGGGTACTGAGTACTGAGTGCAGAGACCTTATCAGTCATCACTTATTACTTATCACTCAGTACTCAGCACTCAGCACTCAGCACTCTCACGGCGCCAAACGCTTCATGGTCCAAGAACCATCAGGTTGGCGCTCGTAGAGAATCCGATCATGCAGTCTCCCAGGACGGTTGCTCCAAAACTCAATCCGCTCTGGCCTGATCCGGTAACCACCCCAATGCTCGGGTCGTTCAACTTCGCGACCGCGATAACTTTCATTCATCTCACGAAAGCGACACTCCAAAACTTCCCGACTCTCAATCACTTCACTCTGTGGCGAAGCGAGCGCTCCGAGCTGGCTCTCACGGGGCCTCGTGCGAAAGTATTCGTCCGACTCTTCTGGTGAAATTCTCTCTACGCTGCCTTCTATCCTCACTTGCCGGTCAAGGCCCACCCAGTAACAAACCATTGCCGCTCGAGGATTCTCTTCCAGCTCTCTGGCCTTGGCACTACGATAGTTTGTATAGAAGACGAATCCCCGGTCGTCGACTTGTTTCAGCAACACCATGCGCGCCGACGGCCTTCCATCTTTCGTAGCAGTAGCCAATGTCGCTGCGTCAGGCAGACGCGACCCTGAACCAACAGCGTCACTGAACCATCTTTGGAACAAAGTGATGGGATCAGGATCTGCAGTTCGCTCGTCGAGCGTATTCGAGATCTCACTTTCTGTAGTCTGGCTCACGACGTTCTTTATTTAAGCGTTGAGTGTTAATCCATTGGCTACCGCAAACGGTTCTGTGTCGAGTTTAAGACTCAGCCGTATACGGAGCTAGCCTCCGACGCAATTCCTCGGGAACTGGAACTGCTGCAAAGGTATCACGCTGTACGGCAGCCATCACGAAATGGGCATCTGCAACAAGCTCTTCTTCACCCTTGCGCCGCACCTCGAAATTCAGGCGCATCGACTTATTTCCAAACCGTCCAACATATACCGACACTTCAAGCAGATCGTCCAGCTTTGCCGCACGATGAAAGTTGCATTCCAGGTGAACGCGCGGCAGCCAAATGTCCCACTCGGCGAAGACGACACCGTACGGCAGTCCGACGCTGCGAAAAAGCTCAGTCTCGGCGAACTCAAAGAATCGAATGTAAGCGCCGTAGAAGATAATGCCGGCCGCATCGACGTCCCCCCAACGCACCCGTTCTTCAATAGTGAACTTTTTCAGCGAGTTTAGACCTCGATGTTTTTCAAGAATTCAACCAACGGCGCGTTGAAATCTTCTGGATTCTCAAAATTAGAGACATGCGCGGCGCCTTCAATGATTGTCAGGCGCGAGCCTCCGATCTCGCGATGCATAAGCTCGGAATCCGCGACTGGCGTCAAAGTATCCTCGCTGCCGACGAGAATTAACGTCGGCGCGATGATGCGCGAGAGAAAGCGTATGTGATTGCGCCGCTGAGCCATGCCGCGCAATGCTGCCGCAGCTCCGGCAGGATTGGTATTGACAATCATTTCTCGCACGCGCTGCACAATGTCCGGACGTCCATTGAGAGTTGAAGGCGCCAGCAATTTCGGCAGGAGTCCATCCGCGATCCCTTCCATTCCTTCGCTGAGTGCCTTCTCAGCTTGCTGCTCGCGATTCTGCTTTGCTTCTTCCGTATCGCTCTGCGCCCGCGTGTCTGCGAGCACGAGCGCGCGAACCTTCAATGGGAACAAACGTGCGAAGGCGAGAGAAACATAACCACCCATCGACAGTCCGCCAACCGCAGGACGCGAAACATCGAGACTCTCCAGCAGTGCAGCCACGTCGAGAGCCATGTCTTCCATTGTTGCAGCACCGGAAGTCGCTGAACTCTCACCATGCCCGCGTAAGTCAGGAACGATCACGCGGTGATTTCGCTTGAGCGCTTCGACTTGCTCGCGCCACATCGTGCGATTGAAAGGATAACCGTGAAGGAGAACTACCGGAGTGCCGTTACCCTCTACGTCGAAGGCCATCTCAATGCCACGAATTAGTTTCTTCATGGGTTCCCATAATATAGGACAGTTAGGACGAATTGGTCCTATTCATGGCACTGAGTTTTTACGTCACTCTGTTTTGTCGCCGTTGCCGAATACTGCCTCGGCCACTGCTGTTATGAATTCTGACAGTTCTATCGGCTTTGCAAGATAGCTTTGATATCCGGACGACAATGCTGCTTCACGATCCTCGAGCTTCGCATAAGCCGTAATCGCCAGCGCGGGAATGAATTGTTCGTTGTTGGAGTTCATTGCTCGGATCCGCTTAATGAGTTGGAAACCGTCTTCACCAGGCATCGCGATGTCTGAAACCACGATGTCGGGTTTCGAAATCTTCAGGGCTTCCAGGGCGTCACTAACCGAACAGGCTTTCGTAACAATGGCTTTTTGTTGCCTCAGAGCCTCGCCCAACAAATCGAGAGTATCCACATCATCATCAACAAGCAGTACGTGTATTCCATGCAGACGCGAATCGGCTACAAACCCGGCGCTCGAGTCTTCCCTGGCAGGCAGACGACCGGGTCCGGCAGGGCCGACGCTAGGCAATCGAACCGAGAAGGTCGAGCCTTTTCCTTCGCCCGCACTGTCAGCTTTAATTGTACCGCCGTGGATTTCCACCAGATGGCGAGCAATTGCCAGCCCCAATCCAAGACCGCCATGCTCCCTAGTGGTGGTGCTGTCTGCCTGGCGAAATCGATCAAAGACGAACGGCAGGAAGTCTCGCATGATGCCTTGCCCCGTGTCAGTTACGCGAATCTCAATTTGAGATCCAACGTCAGCGGCCGTCAGAGAAACCCGACCACCGCTGGGAGTGAACTTGATGGCGTTTGAGAGCAGGTTCCAGATGACTTGCTGTAGACGATTCGAATCGCCGGTCACCACCATCGGTTTCGGCTCGATCTGAACCAGGATCTGAATGTTCTTAGCCTCGCCGGTGGGCCTTACAACATTTACGGCCGCGTCGAGCACCGGTGCCAATTCAATTGGATGGAGCTCCAGATAGAGTTTGCCGGTAATGATGCGAGAAACGTCCAGGATGTCATCGATGATTTGCGCCTGAGCCTTGGCATTGCGGCGAATTGTTTCGAGAGCCCGCCCGGCCATTGGATCGCTAATTGAGCTTGATTCAAGCATTCGCGACCAACCGAGAATTGCCGTCAGCGGCGTGCGCAGTTCGTGTGAGACAGTTGCGAGAAACTCGTCCTTCAATCTGTTCGACTCTTCCGCAGTTGCTCGAGCCGTGCTTTCGCGGTCGAGCAGACGAACATTTTCAATAGCGACTGCGGTGAGGTTTGCTGCCATCCGCATCGCCGTAGCATGCTCGTCAACGTACGCACCACGTTCATAACTCTGTATTTCGATGGTCCCGACTATCCGACCCATGACCGACATCGGGACCGCCATGGATGACTGCGGCCGCAGACTGTTGTCAGGTCCAACGATTACAACCGGATGCGATCGTTGGATGTTCATGAAATCATCGGTAATGATCACTTGGCCCGTTCTAACCGCGCGGCTATTTGGCCCTGACGCGTTGACCGGCATTGGCGGAAGGTCTGATGTATCAAATTCCTGACCATCACCCCACGCGTAACAAGCCGTGCGAACATCTCGAACCGGATCGTAAAGAGAAATGAACAGGCCATCGCAGGGCACCGATACGAGTGTGAAGTCGCGCAACGCACGAAAGATCGTGACCAGTTCGCGTGCAGCGCCAAGGGCTTGCGCCAAACTCGAAATCCTCTCAAGCAAACGCTCATATTCCGAAAGAGCTCGCTGATCAGCTTCACGCAGTGCCTGCTCGGCTCGGCGTCGCGTCGTGATATCGCGAGCCACTCCTTGCGTGCCGGCGACCTCACCATCCTTCAGCACGACCTTGCTGTTGATCTCCAGAGTGATAACGTTTCCATCTTTCGAGCGGATATCGAGCTCGTAGTTCGTTCGTTGTCCTCCTCCCGATGCTTTGCACTCA
This sequence comes from Pyrinomonadaceae bacterium, assembly GCA_035281525.1. Lineage (GTDB taxonomy): Bacteria > Acidobacteriota > Blastocatellia > Pyrinomonadales > Pyrinomonadaceae > PSRF01. The sequence continues at coordinate 46,701 of DATEDU010000027.1, forward strand.
AACATCCGGGCGGCAGTCATCGCGGACTCGGGCGTCATGATGTCAGTCAACTTCATGTTGAGCAGTTCTTCACGCGGATAGCCAGTGATGATTTCGGCAGCTCGATTCACTGACGTCAGCCTTCCATTCATATCCAGCGTGTAGACGATGTCGTTAGCATTCTCTACCAGATCGTGATAGCGCTCTTCGCCTTCTTTGAAAGCAAATTCCGCCCGTTCGCGATCGGCCAGGGTCTTTCGTACTGTAGCTTCGGACTCTCGCAATTCGGCAGCCACCTCTTCGGCGGAGGTGCGAGATTGAATCTGAGAACGGATCACTCCGAAAAACAGCAGGCTGATCAGTACGCCACCGACAAACGTGTAGGGTACCCAATTCTTCTCGTGAGATAGATCAAATCTAGGACGGCTCGCGAAAGTCAGCATCCACATACGGTTGTCAGCGATGGGCAGCTTTGTCGTGGCAATGAAGCGAGGCTCGCCCTCGTTGAGTGACGGAGCAGCCGCCGAGGCGGCAGAAGAGTACAGAAAGTTTTCAGCGCGTGGCTCCGATCCATCATGGATTTCAAATCGGACCTCGTTTAAGACATCGTTGCCGACGATGTCTTTCAAAAAATCATCGGTACGGAAAGGACTGTAAATAAAGCCTACCAATGCTTCCCGGCGCTCTACTTCGTTTTTGATGCTGTGTCCTTTTCGATAAATCGGGGCGCAAATTACGAATCCCGGCTTTTGAGACGGCCGGTCCATGTCATACACGAGCGTCATTCGTCCTGTCACAGCCGGCAGGCCGCTGTCTCGTGCCTTTTCCATCGCCTCACGCCTGATGGGATCGGCATACATGTCATAGCCGATTGTCTTTGAATTCCTCTCGAAAGGTTCAAAATGGAGAACGGGGTAGTATTCGTCTCTTGTGGCTTCGGGCCAGATCTGAAAACTACCAGACCCGGATCGTCTTTTAGATTGGATCAACCGTTCTCGTTCTTCGGGCTTAGTTCGCTCTGCATAGCCTATGCCGAAAATCCCGGGGTAATGAGCAGGAAGCTCGAGTGTGTTTACAAAACTCTTAAATTCGGCAGGTTGAACGTTTTCACTCGCAGCGAAAAGACCTGTTTGAGCTCGCACGAGAGCCGTGTAGGTTTCCATCCGGCTGTTGATGTTGCTATGAATTTGTTGAACCAGTCCGCTGAACCGTTCTTTATCTTCATCTTCCGTCACTCGTGAGAGGTGGTAACAAACAATAAACGTGAACAGGATACCCACGGCCAGAACGAGGTACGGAGTAGCTGAACGTTTAGCTTTGAAGGGCACGGTCAAGACAAAGGACTTTAACGAATACGACTGGTGCGGCGCCGCAGAAAATCCATCAAAACGAACTGGGAAAGGTTGCTTGGGTTGGCAAAGTACGCTTTACCATTCGTCATCGCCGTCATCTGCTTCACAAACTCAACCAGATAATAGTCGCTAGCCAGCATGAAAGTGTTAATCATTATACCCGCTTTGCGACAGGCCTGAACTTCTTTGAAGGTCTGTTCCATCACGAAGGGATCGCCGCCCATCGAGTTTTTATAGAGGCGCCTCTTGTCAGAACGCGGAGCGGTAGCGACGCGGTTTGCTCTGGCTAAAGGCCGGTGGCGGTAGGACCCGGTCGCTGCCGCTCCCGGTTCTGACAGAAAGCAAGCTGTAGGTTTGCCGTCAGTGACCATAACAATTTGCTTCATCTCTTTGCGCTGCGATTGAAGAATTCGGCGCGCGAGCCTCAAGCCCTCAGCGGTATTCGTGTGGTATGGACCAACCTGTGTCGCTGCCAGCTTCGCCAGCGGAAGCTCTTCGGCGCTGTCGTGGAACAGCACCAGTTTCAGAGCGTCGCCCGGATACTGAGTGCGGATCAAATGGGCCAACGCCAACGCCACTTTCTTAGCCGGAGTAAAACGATCCTCCCCGTAAAGAATCATCGAGTGCGAACAGTCGAGCATAACTACGGTCGCGCACGATGACTGGTAGTCGCACTGATGAACGTGCAGGTCTCCGTATTCCAGGTTGATTGGCACCTGCAAGCCCTCGCGTTGAATTGCAGTCAGAAGCGTGGTGTTCGCGTCCAGGTTAATCGTGTCGCCGAACTCGTATGCCTTGCTCGCTGCTGCCGCTTCTACGCCGGTCGAAAGCTGTGTCGTGTCGTGGCGTCCGACCGAGCTTTTGCCAAAACTCCCTAACAGGTTCCGGAGCGTTTTGTAGCCCAGGAAATCGAGACCTTTTTCCGTCACTTCAAAGCGGACATTGCGTGGCAATGGGTCTGTGATTTCCGGCATGCCTGGGCCCTGCGGCTGCCGTTGCTGCGGCGCGGGTTCTTCGTGAAGCGTCAGGTAGCCTTCGTCGATTAGACGTTCAATCAATTGGTTCAGTAGTTCTTCGAGCTCGGAGCCTTTGAACTTGCCTTCGTTCGCCGCGAGCATCTCCTGAATCTGATAGTCGTTGAGTAGGCCTTGTTCCATCAAAGCCTGAAGGAGAGCTCGGCGCAAGGCATCGAGTGAGGTGTCGCGCGGTTGGCGCTGGCGAGTCCAATAGTAATCGGAGTCGTAACCGGAGGAGAGGAGGGAATCGGAGAGGCTCTCCATCAAGTCGCCCAGATTGATGGCCGAAACATCAATCCCACGAAACTTGGAATAGCGCGTGAACTTCATAGCTTAGATCGCACTAGTCAGTCTGCAATAAATCAGCCACAGATAAACACGGATTTGCACGGATTGACTTTCTTGGATTATCAAAAAGTAATCGTCTAAACTCAGGTTTCAACCCAAAGTTAAGAAGCAAGCCCACCTCGATCTTTGTTGCGCGCAAATAGTTGAGCAGTTGCGCCGTATGAGAAGGATCTATTGTTCGAGCTGACTTTAGTTCAAGAAGCAAACAATCCTCTACAAGAACGTCAGCTTCAAAATTCCCGACAGAGTGTCCTCGAAAGGAAACTGGAATATCAATTCGAGCACAAGCCTTAAGACCTATAGAATTGAGAGCTAAAACAAGAGATTTTTGATAAACCGATTCCAAAAAGCCATAACCTAGCTCATTGTATACATCGAAGAAAACACCGATTACCTTTTCCGTTATCTTTCCGTATTTGAATCCGTGTGCATCCGTGTTTATCTGTGGCCCATATTCGTTTTTCATGTGAGGACTCCTTAAAGCGCTTATGAGGCAAGCCGCGTTTTCTTTCTTTTATTCTGAATCCGCGTTTATCCGCGTCATCCGCGGCGAATTTTCTTTTCCTTTCGCGGCGTTAATACCTAGCTATATTTCCCGGTCTCGGTGAGGTCGTCGTAGATCATGCCGCGGCGATCTTTTCTGGCCTTCGTGACGGCCGTGTATCCACCTTCTTCGTTGCGGCTGATCTTGTTCTGAGCATATAGGCCCTCCAGCACGAACTCGCACGCCGCCACGACCTGCGCTGTCTCTGACTCTTTGAAATCGAACGGAATCAATGCCGTCTCGATAAGCTCCGGCACAGCCTCGAGCAGCCTCCGACACTCGAAAGCCGCTGCCGTGTCAGCCAATCGTAAATTGTTTCCCTCATCGAACCACTGCACCGTGCCGGCGAAATCTATTCCGACAAAGTAGCCTTCAAAAACCTCACCCGCCGCCCGTTTGATCAGATCCTTCGCGATACGATTCGCGCCAATTTGTTCGCCTTCGTACTCGAGCTCCATCTTGCCTGTCATCGACGGAATTGCCGCGTACACATCGGAAACACGAGGCACAATTTCTTCTTCGCCGGTGAGCAGCGCACGCCGTTCGGCATTCGAGATCACAGATTCAATGACACTAATCGGCATCCGCTGTGAAACACCCGAGTGTTTGTCGATGCGGCTGTCGTCGCGCGCTTCGAAAGCGATCTGCTCGATGATCTCTCTCAGAAATGCAGGAACCTGCAGATGCTCTTTCCACCCGTCGCGTTCAACCCATGCTTCCTGGCGGGTTATCTCGATCGCCGATCGCAACTCGGAAGGATAGTGAGTCGTTATCTCAGCACCAATACGATCCTTCAAAGGCGTGATGATCTTTCCTCGCGCAGTGTAGTCTTCAGGGTTAGCCGAAAAAATCAGCATCACGTCGAGCGGCAGACGCACGGGATAGCCTTTAATCTGCACATCGCCTTCCTGCATGATGTTGAAGAGGCCAACCTGAATCTTGCCCGCGAGATCAGGCAGCTCATTGATGGCGAAAATTCCACGATTTGCGCGTGGTAAGAGCCCATAGTGAATCGTCAGCTCGTCGCTTAAGAGGTGCCCGCCCTTGGCAGCCTTGATCGGATCGACGTCGCCGATGATGTCTGCAATTGTGACGTCCGGCGTAGCGAGCTTCTCGACGAACCGCTGATCGCGACTTACCCAGTTAATCGGCAGGCCATCGCCGAACAGCTCCAGTTGCTGCCTGCCATAAGCGGAGATGGGCCGAAACGGATCATCGTTGACTTCCGAGCCGGCGATGACCGGAATGCGTTCGTCGAATAACTCGGTGAGCTGACGAATGATTCTGCTTTTCGCCTGGCCACGTAACCCAAGAAGAATAATATTGTGCCGGGCCAGAATTGCGTTCACGAGTTGAGGGATGACGGAATCATCGTATCCAACTATCCCTGGAAACAGCTTCTCACCGGCCCGTATTTTCTTGATTAAATTCGCACGCAGCTCGTCCTTAACTGAAACCGCCCTATACGACTTAGCTTTCAGATCGCCGAGTGTTGCTGGTAAATCCATAAGTTGAGCCTGCTTTTAAACGGAATGGACACAAGTCCGAACAACGACAAGACGCTGCACGGGAACGGGGAAATTTACAATGGCTATTCTATCACCTGTCTCTCGATCTTTTGGTCGTTCTCGGCGCCGTCTTTTTGGGACCCGCTTGAGTCACTTTCCCAGTACCTTGACGCGCGCCACGCTTGACTGCCCTGTCGCCCGCTTCATTGGGCGATTTTTTGCTCTTCGGTTTCGGCTGCGTGCCGGTGATGTTAGGACTTTTACCGCGGTCTCCTCCCTGATTCATCGCGTGCTCTCCTCAAATGTGTGGTTCGGAATACAGCGGAAATTATGATCGATAAGTGTTGTCAAAGTGTCGCCGGAATATTTTGTGTTAGACGGCTCGCCAGGATGACCCGTCATAAGCAACCACTGCATCAGCCGTTAGCTTTTCCAGGTGTGCTAACACGGCGCGTTCGGCCATCGCATGAGCTGCAGGAGCAACGTCTGTATAAACCTGCGCCACTATTTCTGTTGGAGTTTGGGCTCCGTGCTTGATTGCCTCGAAAATTTTCCGCTCGCGCTCGAGCCGGTGGGAAATGTATTCATCGAGTTTAGTGTAAGGATTAGCGATTGCCGGACCATGACCTCCGAAGATCACTGAGAGATTCGGTAACGCGCGCATACGTCGCAAAGAGTCGATATAGTCGCTCATATGACCTTCGGGCGGATCGACCAGGACCGAGCCAATGCCTACTATGTTGTCGCCCGAAATCAAAGTGCCCGTACGCTCCTCATAGAAACAGAGATGACCACGCGCGTGACCAGGCGTATGCATTGCTCGAAGCGCGATCAATGGTGAACCATTCAGTTCAATTACCTCTCCGTCTTCAATGAAGTAATCGACGTTAATCGCGTTGCTGAGTGGTTCGGCGGTGAGGCGATGCGCCGCAACCCTCGCATTAATCCCAAGATGTTGTCGCAGTGAATTCACGCCGCCGACGTGATCGGGATGCATATGCGTCAAAACGATTGCCCGAAGTGTTCGTCCTTCGCGCAGAAGCTCATCGACACATTCAGCGAGCGCTTGTTGCTCGTCTTCATAAGGCGAGCCCGGATCAATTACCAAGAGCTCGTTCGAGTTATAGATCAAATAGCAGTTCGTGTGCGTTGACGGAGGCTTGGTGGGAGTGCGAACGGGAAAGCAGATGTAGTTAGGCCTGAATTCAATCCGGCGCGCAGGCTGTGCGTGAGCATGAGGGTTCGCCAAAAACCGCTCGACCAAATCAGCCGTAATACCGTTTGATAAAGTTTTTAACGCGTGCAGCGTCGGCGGCACCGCCAGAATCTCGGACCGCTCCCAACGTTGATAAGCCTCACCCGCTTTGATCCATTCTCCAGATTCGAGCTCACCCTCGATGACATGCGGCTCCTGTTTCGGGGGACATTTGACCAGAAAGAACCACGTATCGAAGCGTCGCACGCTGAAGGGAGGCGTAACCCAACGGCCCACGAAAACAAAATCACTCGCGTCCAGATGTAGACCGTAGTGACGCATCAAGCCAGGCCAAGTCATTCTTCCCGATTCCAAATCATCACGCAGTGAAGCGCGTTGGCCTTTTGTCAACGTTTCGCTTCCGCGAGCCGCCAAAACGCCGAGCTCTTCAAGCAGCTCGCGTGCGACAGAGCTGATTGCGATTGGGCGACTCATAAGAGACAAAGCTTCCCTTGGCTCTCCTATAACTTCAACCTCGCCATCACCAGGATCGCATTGCCCTCCCGGAAAGGCATAAAACCCGCCTAAAAAGGCCAGTTTTTCACTTCGCTTTACGAGATATACTTCGGGGTTGTGAGGGTCGGTGTTGTGTCTAAGCAGAACGACTGCCGCCGCATCTTTAGGTGTGGTCGGAGTGGGCTTGGAACTTACGACCATCTGAAGCGTTCGCCGTCGCCGGCCGTCCAGGGATTGCCTCGCATGTGATAGCCACCCTCTTCCCAGTAGCCCGCCTGATCATGTTCCAGAAACCGCACGCCCTTAATCCATTTAGCCGACTTCCATGCATACAGCTGCGGCACGATCAATCGCACGGGGCCGCCGTGTTCCGGCGGAATCGGTTGTCCGTCGTGCGACCATGCGAGCAGCGAGTCTTCGTTAAGAAAGTACTGAATAGGAATATTCGTGGTCCAACCGTAGTCGTAACCCGAAGCAAGCACAAACTTGGCCTCAGGTTTCACACCAGCAATCTTTGCAATTTCGCGAGTCGACACACCGCCCCACACGTTGTCCAGACGCGACCAACGGGTGACGCAATGAAAGTCGGCATACACGCGGACCGGAGGTAGTTGCATGAATTCATCGAGCGACCACTTTTGCTGATGCTCCACTAACCCGTCGACTTCAAAAGACCAGGTCGCCAAGTCGATGTTGGGAGTTCCATGTGCGTCAAGCACCGGCCACTTCTTCGTGCGCGATTGTCCGGGAGGAATTCGGTTATCCCGTCGTGTATCCGGACTGATGATCGTCTGCGGATCGTCTATCTCTTCCGGTTTGCGGGGATCCGCGTTCTGGTATTTAGGATCGATTAGAAGACCGTCTAAGAAACCCATACGATAGAAAATGGTAAATGGTAAATGGCAAATGGTAAATGGCAAATGGTAAATGGCAAGCAAATGGTAAATGGCAATGGTAAATGGCGTCGTTTGGGTAATATTACTTCTATTCACTATTTGCTATTTACCATTCACTTGTTCGGTGACTCGCGCTTCGCTAACTCCACTAATTCTTCCGGCAGCCACTTACCGACAGCTTTCGATGAGGCTTCTTTGATTCCTCGAGATCTGTCATGCCAATCGTCTCGGCTGCCTTCGGGACCTCGCTCGCGCTCATAGTTTTCGGTCAATTCGAGACTCAGAACCAGTCCATTTACAATGTCTTTCCAATCTTGAAACTGTATTCCTCGCCTAATAAGCGGCAGTCCAGCGGTCCAGTCTTCTTCTGGAGCCCGATCGTCCTGTTCAGGAATTGTCAGGTTATGAAGAGCCGGAAAGGGCTTGCCTTTCCATTCGTTCAGGAGCTGATCTTTCAGTTGCTTGTAAGACATTTCGTGGTGCTCGCGCCTGATCGCCTGTGCGCGACGATAGAGATCGGCCACGGTTGATTGCTCTGATGCCATGAAGGCTTTTTAGCGCTCCTGACGGGTTGATTTACGAATAAGATACCTTACACTCGACCGAACCTAATCACAACTCGCAACAGTCAACCTGAATCGAGTACACTGCGACTACGCACGCATGTCCCAACCCACAATCACTTCCGACACATCCGCAAATATAGATGCCGCACTTTCAATCGATTCTTGTACCGTTTGTGGTAGAGCTAATCCCGACCTGATTCAACTCTCAGCTCTAGACGAAGAACTGCAAACACTCGTTAACGCGAACACAATCACCGCAACCGGGGGCTTAGTTTGTTCGCAATGCATCGCACTTTTCAAACGTGCGCGAAGACAAATCGACTCTCATGCAGCAGTGTTCGAGCAAACGAGCTTCGTTCTGCCAACTCCGTTGCGAATGAATGCCGACGATCGATTCACCGGCCGCGGCGTGACGATCGCATTTCTCGATTCCGGTTTCTACGCGCACCCGGATCTGACTAAACCAGTCAATCGAATTCTTGCTTATCACAGCATCTTTGAATCAAAAGACGATCTAACATCTCTTCCGGCAATTGATGTAAGCAGTTGGCACGGCATGATGACGTCGGTTGTCGCGGCCGGGAACGGTCATTTATCTGACGGGTTCTATAAAGGTCTGGCGCCCGATGCCAATCTGGTCTTAGTCAAAGTTGGAAAAACCGGACGCATTCCCGACGAGCACATTGAGCGCGGCTTGATGTGGGTGCTCGAACACCGGGAAGAGTTCGGAATTCGGGTAGTCAACATTTCCGCAGGTGGAGATTTTGAGCAGTCATATCTAAAAAGTCCTCTCTGCCAAACCGTTGAACGCGCAGTCAGTGAAGGACTGATCGTGGTTTGTGCGGTCGGAAATGCAGGAATGGTTCCAGGCCACCCCGTGCTACCTCCAGCTTGTTGTCCTTCGGCAATTTCAGTGGGTGGGCTCGACGATCAGAATTCACTCGATCGAGCCAAACGCGGGATGTATCGCTCGTCATACGGACCGACGGTGGACGGGCTGCAAAAACCTGAAGTGATTGCGCCGGGAATTTGGATAGCCGCACCTATTCTTCCTCACACGCCAACGGCCGAAGAAGCTCGACTTTATTCGGAGCTCGACAAGGCGAACGATAAAGAGCTTCCGGAAATGATCAGGTTGAATAAGGGAGTCGACAAGGACCTTGATGAAGCAATTGGCTTGCCCGTTCCACTTCTAAGGCAGTTGATCACAATCAAGATTCACGAAGGGAACGTGATTAATCAGCATTATAAGTACGTCGATGGAACGTCGTTCGCTTCGCCTATCGTTGCGTCGACCGTTGCGTGCATGCTCGAAGCGAACCCCAAGCTGACGCCGCAGCGTGCGAAGCGTATTCTGATCGACACGGCGGAAAGAGTTTCGGGAATTGAGGTTGAACGTCAGGGTTGGGGCGTCATAGCGCCGGGACGCGCCGTCGAGGCGGCAATTAAAACAAAGTACTGAGTGCTGAGTAAAACAAAGTGCTGAGTCCTGAGTACTGAGTGGTGATGAGTACCTTATTGGAACTCAGCACTCAGCACTCAGTACTTTGTACTTGGGTTACTGCCGTTGGACTTGCCACCTGACACTGTGTAACAATCCGCAAAACCAAAACCAAAAAAGTTATCGAGAGGAGTTTCCACCCTTAATGCCAGAGAATGAGAACGTGCAGGCGGCTGGCACGCCCGAAGGTACCAGTACAGAAAAGTCGAAGGAGCCCGCCGAGGATATTTCGTATCACGCGGTCGAGAAGGATGGCACAGTGACGGCGATTTGGGAAATGCAAGGTCGCAAGCACATTCGGACCATTGATCCGAGATCTCGCCAGGGTCAGGACATCCTTCGCCTCTATACCACCGAGCATCACGACGAAGCCTCACCGGCCAGCGAAGCAGCAACTAATTGATCGCTCAGCCACAGAACCGCTCATAGGACTCAAGCATTCTGAGTGAGTCAGCGTCGCCTGAATAGTTAAGCGCTGAATACCGTAAGCGGTCCTGCGATTGTGCGGATTCTTTTACGACGTATTGGATAACATCCAATAATTTGAACAAAACTACGTTTCTTTAGCTCTACCGCAGCGCTCATCCGACAAGCCCCTTCTCGCCGTTAACCTCATGTGTGTCCAACCTTAGCCGTCCAGTCTCAAGTGAGCTAGTTAGTGGAAGCTTGCTTGGAATATTGCTTGCATCGTTTTAACACCTGATTACGGGCTTTGACTTACCAGGCTCTAAACGACTTCAGACCAGCGACCTAAAACCACCCCCGCTTCGGGCTTCAAAAAGGAGAGAGTGATGTTGAAGGCTACTAGATATTTCCTTCTGCTAGCGGCATTCGTGCTGGGTATTTCTGTTCCGGCGTTTGGTCAGGGAACGGGAACGATTTCCGGTACTGTGAGCGACGAAAAGCAAGCTGCGGTTGTGAATGCCACTGTAACCGCGCGTAATACGGCAACCAATTCTACACGGACTTCCCAGACCGATAGCGACGGGCGGTACCGGTTCGAAAACATGGCAATCGGCTCCTACGAAATTACGGTCGAGAACTCCGGCTTCGCGAAGCACGTGCAGACTGGTATCACGCTATTACTTAATCAGCCTGCGGTCGTTGACGTCACTCTGAAACCGGGCGGCATACAGGAAGTAGTTACGGTAGTCGAGGATGCGGCGATCATAAATACTAGCAACGCAGAAGTCGCCACAAGATTCGATTCGCGACGCCTGTCAGAGCTTCCCATCGGAACAACCCGCAACGTTTTCAACGTAGTGTTCTCAGCTCCCGGTGTCAGCCAGCTCGGTCCAGGGCAACAAGGGTTTGCCAACGGCGCAAACTTTTCTTCGAACGGGGGCCGCGTTCGATCGAACAATTTCATGATTGACGGTCAGGACATCAATGACCCGAGTGTCGCGGGTGGACAACAGGCCATTAATAATCCGGACATCGTGCAAGAGGTCCGGCTGATAACGAATCAGTTTTTAGCTGAGTACGGACGGAATGCCGGCTCGGTGCTCAACGTGGTAACCAAAGCAGGCTCGAACGATTATCACGGCACTCTGTTCATGTTTCACAACAACAATGTGCTGAACGCGTGCAGCAACACCAACAAGGCGGGCGGGTTTTGCGTAGACGGCACACCCGGCCCCGGCCAAACGAACAAGCGGCCATTCCGTATTGAAAATCAGATCGGATTTACCCTGGGTGGACCACTTCACCTGCCACGATTTGGCGAGGGTGGACCATCCATCATTAGCGGCCGTGACCGTACCTTTTTCTTCGCGTCATACCAGCGCTGGAGTGATCGACAGCTTGGCAGTGGCTTTACCCTCGTCGGCGCTCCGACTGAAGCCGGCCGTCAGGTGCTTCAAGCAGCAGCAGGAAACAGACCGCAGGTTCAGGCGCTATTGCAGTTTCTCCCTGCCGCGCAAACTACGGGCGGGACGGTTCGATCGTTCACTCTTGGCGGTCAAACGTTCAACGTTCCAACTGGAAACTTGACCGGTGCCGCTTCGTCATTCTTTGACGATCACCAAGCTTCGACCCGCATTGACCACCGCTTTAACGATGCGAACAATCTGAATTTTCGCTATCTCTACGATGATGGCGATTCAGGTGGGAATGGTCAGGTAACTCCTAGTGGATTAACCACAAAGAATGTCTTTCGCACGCAGGCCATCAATATTGTGCTAACCAGCGTGATCACGCCCAATTTGACCAATGAGGTGCGGACAAGCTGGTCGCGATTAGCCACAACCACGGCCTCCGACGATGCGAGCTCCGAAACGATTCCTTCCATCGAGATTCTTGAGTTGGGTCTAATCGGATTTAACGCTGCCAACAACCGTACGGCTATTGGGTTGGCAGTTAATCTGCCGCAGTTTCGAAACAACAACACGTACCAGGTTCAGGATAATCTCGGTTGGACAAAAGGCTCGCATGCATTGAAATTCGGTGTCGATATACGCCGGACTCAGGTAAAGAGCTTTTTCGTGCCGACAATCCGAGGCTTGCTACGCTACTCGACGCTGCAAAATTTTGTCGATGACGTTGCCAATCTTGCGGCACAAGTCAATCGTCCGCTGCCTGGTGGGCAGGAAATCCAGTACTACTACTGGTATGACTCCTACTTCTATGCCCAGGACGAGTGGAAGATTCGTCCAAACCTAACATTCACTTACGGCCTTCGCTACGAGCGGCCAGGTAACAACTTTGACGACCTCGTTCCCGTTAACGATCGAATCGTCGCCGCAAATGGAAATGATGAGCGGTTCCGTTTCACACCCGTCCCCGAGGATGACACGAACAATTGGCAGCCCCGCCTGGGCTTTAACTGGAATCCCCGAACCGACGGTGACGGTCCGCTTGGCTGGTTGACAGGTGGCGATAAGCTTGTGATTCGCGGCGGCTATGCTCGTACGCACGATAGCAACTTCATCAACATCAACCTCAACATCGCCAGTGCGTTTCCGTTTATCGCAGCCATCAACCTCAATCCAGTCGGTGCTTTTGCTGCTATTCCGACGGCGCAGCCGGCCGGACTCAATCCCGCAAACTTCGCTCGGACGATTGTCGCCGACGACTTCCGATCACCGGTCTATGATCAGTTCAGCTTCGGAATTGAGCGTGAGCTATCGAGTGACGTAGTGCTGCGTGTCGCTTATGTAGGCACTCGAGGGCGAGACCTATTTCAAACAATTGACGGAAATCCGCGGCAGCCATCAAACCGGATCTTCTTTGCTGACCCCCGGTTGAGTCCAAATTTCCGTCCTGCCGCGGCGGTTCCGGGCAGCCCGAATAACCCTTGCCGTGTGACGGTAGTTGATCCGACAAACTGCACACTTGGCCTGATAAGGCTAAGAGCGAATGGCGCTGAATCAGACTACCACTCAATGCAGGTGAGTCTCGACAAGCGTCTATCACGTGGCTTCAGCGCCGGTGTTCACTTCACCTGGAGCTCATTCATCGATACTGCCTCAGATCTCTTCAATCCATCTGGAGGCGAGGTCGCAGTCGCCCAGGATTCATTTAATCGTGGGGCCGACCGGGCGCGTTCCACTTTCGACCGACCACTCCGTCTTTCCGGCAACTTTGTTTATGAGCTGCCCTGGTTCCAGGAACAGCGTGGGTTTGTCGGTCACGTGCTCGGCGGGTGGCAA
>DATEDU010000028.1:0-2851 GCA_035281525.1 Pyrinomonadaceae bacterium
AGGACGAAAGTTCTCAGGCTTGCGAATCAGGCTGAGAAAACAGTCGTGAGTTACGTCTTCAGCAATTTCAACCGAACCCAGCAACCGGTAAGCAAAACGAAAAATCGGTTCCCGGTACCTGTCGTACAACTCCAGAAAGGCTGCCTGGTCACCCTCTCCCGCCTTGTTCAGCAACAGCTCGTCTGTGATTCTCTCGGGCAATCAAGCACTCGATCCTGCAGGATTAGCTCCTGCTTTAGTTACCAGCAACCGTAGAAAAGTGACGTTCCAAACTGAAAAAACTTGCGCGCCGCAACAATACTGGGCCGAATATAATCCGGCGAGGGCGGCAAGTACATACTCTTTTTGCGTTTTTGCCGGGTCAGATCGACCAGATCCCTTTATCAATCAGGGCTTAGGATGCGCTGAAGTGCCAAACGGTTGACGGGCAAACACCCGGCATCTAAGATGTTTTGGTCCGCTGAAGACTTCTACATTTTCCGGCATTTAACGATGATTCGTCGTTCTTCTTTGCGCCTTTGCGCCTTTGCGGGAACTATCCTCCTCAGCGTTGCGCTCGCCGCGCAGCCTCTGAGCGCCCAAACGTCAGCGCAACCCGAGCGCGAGCAGCTCTTGAATGGCCTGCGCCTGCTTTTCTGGCTGAAGCCCGGCAGTCCTGAAGTCATCCTGAAACTCCGAATTAACAGCGGCGCTGCCTTCGACCTTGCCGGAAAGTCAGGCCAAATGGCGCTCCTCGGTGACATGCTCTTCCCCGACGCAGCAACGGTCGATTACTTCACCGATGAAATGGGCGGGAAACTCGACGTCAATGTCACTTACGATTCCACCACCATCACGATGGTTGGCAAAGCCTCCGAACTCGAGCAGATCGTCGAGGTGCTGCGCAATGCGCTGCTGTCGACGCAGTTAACTCCCGAAGTCGTAACACGCATGCGCGACACACGTATCAAGCTCTTGCGCGACACTTCGATCGCTCCGGCAACAGTCGCCGACCGCGCGGTTGCTGCACGACTTTATGGTGACTTTCCGTACGGTCGTCCCGCCGCGGGCTCGCCGGAAGATGTGGCGCGAGTGGACCGTGCCGACTTGATGCAGGCTCGCGACCGCTTCCTGAATTCAAATAACGCCACGCTCGCAATCATCGGCGGTGTAACAAAACAACGCGCGATGAAGACCGTGCGCCAGCTACTCGGTCCATGGCGCAAAAGCGAACAGATCGTGCCGACCACTTTTCGCCAACCAGTCGCTCCCGACACACGCACGCTGATTGTCAACGTGCCTGGGCCAGGCGTTGAGGTTCGTCTGGCTGCGCGTGGTGTTTCCAGATCCGATACGGACTTTCACACTGCTTTGGTTTTAGCGAAACTCGCGCAACTTCGCTGGCAGGCAACAACTCCGGAGTTGAGCAAGCAACCGGTTTTCGTCAAAACCGACGCACACGTGTTGCCGGGTGCATTCGTAATGGGCGCCACAGTTACAGAGCTCAGTGCAGCAGATTCGCTGGCGAATGCACGAAAAGTTCTCGACTCATTAATGTCTACTCCAGCCACTGCCGAGGAACTGGAACGGGCCAGGACCGAAGCAATCAACGAAATCTCTGCCAATCTTGCGAAGCCGGATGCACTGCCGGATCCATGGCTCGATGCAGACACTTATCGCCTGAGCACTCCGCAAGATCAAATTACGTTGCTGAGATCTGTAACGGCTGGAGAGGTCCAACGTGTTGCTAACCGACTTTTTAACAAATCGATCGTTTCAGTTGTTGCTGGTGAACCGGCAGCACTAAAGGCCGCGTTGCAGGGGCGTTTTCAGTACGAAGTCCTGGGCGAGATCGCAGCGCCGGCTCCATCGCAAAAACCGCCAACGAAACCAGCGTCAAACGACAATCCCAGGTAATCACAAATTGTTCGCAATCTGCTTGCAACCAAACCTCCATTGGATTTGGCTTAACTGTGCCTGACGAGAACGGAAGTGCCGCAAATGAGCATGCGGGCCGCGTTCGCGAAATGTTTGCTTCGATCGCGAGCCGGTACGATCTTTTGAACCACTTGCTTTCCGGCAACGTCGACAAACGTTGGCGCCGGATCGTTGCAACCAGAGTCCGCGACAAGCTTTCGTCGAGCAACGCGCGCGTACTCGATGTTGCATGTGGCACAGGCGATTTATCGCTGACGTTGTTTGAAATTACGGGAGCAGGAGTTGTTGGGACTGATTTCTGCCGGCCGATGCTGGACATAGCCGCCGGTAAGACGTCTGGTCGCATACGCTTAATAGAGGGTGACGCGTTAGATTTGCCCTTTCGAGATGGCACATTCGATGCTGCGACGATCGCGTTTGGATTGCGCAACCTGTCGAATGTCGAAAGCGGTCTCGCGGAACTCTCGAGAGTCTTGAAACCGGGTGGCTGGGTGGCTGTACTCGAGTTTTCGAGACCAGCGAATGCAGTACTTCGACCGTTGTTCAATATGTACTTTAGAAAAGTACTGCCGTGGATAGGTCGCGTGGTGAGCGGTTCACAAAACGCTTATAGCTATCTGCCGGCCTCGGTCCAGAAGTTTCCGGACCAGTCCCAACTCTCGCTGCTGATGGAGCAGGCAGGTTTCGTTCAGGTTGAATACGAGAATCTCACGGGCGGCATAGCGGCCTTGCACATGGGAAGAAGGCCGAAATAGTCCGAAGGGATTGGTTGCAGCTCATTAATAGTTTGCAACCAGATACGTAGTCACGGAGTACGGTTTGGTAAGCGCGCGGTTGTCGGGGCTGTGCGAGTATTCGGATCGTGCTCCGGGCTACGTTTTTATTTTTGGCCGCAGATTTACGCGATGAACGCTGATCAGCGTTATCTGCGTAA